>NZ_JBYTBS010000045.1:0-60543 GCF_058789495.1 Paenibacillus sp. FW126-R14
ACCTCATGGTCTTATTTAGTTATAGATAAACTTTATCCTTATGCCGCTACATGCCTATAACAATTTTGTTTATTTTTCGAGTAAATCCTACATTTTGTTTGTTTTCAAACAGAATTTATCACGCATAACTGTTAAACTTGACTCATTATGGAATATCGGCGGGGATGCTTATGGTTCAAGTGATATGGTTGCTGATTTTAGTTCTGTTCTTAATCGTTGCTTCCACTCGTAAAAGCTGATAAAAAAAAGCTGCTCTCTCATCCTATCGCGATGAAAAGAACAGCCTATTTCTTAAACCTGGTTTTTGTTGATATTGTTTAAACTGGGGACAGAATCAGCAGCGTTGCTGCTCGATAACGTTTGCGCTTCTTCAAGAAGACTGGCGTCATTTTGCTGATTGCTTTTACTATCTGCCCGGTTATTCTCACGGTCATGCTTAGGGTTGGCTTCATTCTTAGGCATAACATTCACCTCCATCGTCTCATGATTAGTATGAGAAGATGGCTTGTATTTTATCCCAGTTGAATCCAGCTCCCGTGTGATTCCGTTATCCTTTAAAGAAATTTATTGGATAGAGGCTTCATAAATGTCTTTAATCGATTTGGACAGCATGGCGTTGAATTCATCGTTCGTTTGTCCCGAAGTTAGCCCCTGCGATAAAGCGCGTGAGAAACTCGCGATCAGCCCGTGGTTGCGCGCCAGCTTTTCATTTGCTTCCGCTTGCGTGTAACCGCCTGACAGAGCAACAATCCTTACAACGTGAGGATCCTCCATTAAATCGCTGTAGAAATTGTCTTCCGTCGGTATGGAAAGTTTCAACATGATCTTTACGTCTTGGCCAAGAGCGGATAATTGCGTGAAAATTTCATCCTTAACCAATTTTTCCGATATTGCCTTATCGGCGCTGTTGATATCAACTTCCGGCTCGATAATCGGAACCAGTCCCATCTCTGCGATCTGCTTGCCGATGGCAAACTGCTGCTCGATGACTTTTTTGATTCCGGCAGGATTGGCTTCCTTAATAAGCGAGCGCATTTTCGTTCCGAAGATGTTCCTCTCAACCGCCCGTTTCAAAAGATCGTTTAAGCCGGGAATAGGCTTCATGAGCTGGACCCCGTTTTCAAGATCGGCAAGACCTTGATCGACTTTTAGAAAAGGAACGATGCCTTTCTTCTCCCACAAATAATCCGCGGTAAACTGCCCGTCAATAGATCGGTCCATCGTGTTCTCAAATAAGATCGCACCTAAAATGTACTGGGAATCAAACGCATCGCTCTTAATAATACGCGTTCTCATCTCGTGAACCAATTCATACATCTCTTCTTCATTGGAATAGCTGTTTTCTGTAATGCCATATTGCAGCAGAGCTTTAGGAGTGCTACCGCCGCTTTGATCCAAGGCCGCTATAAAACCCTTTCCCGTATGGATTCGATCCAATTGCTTTGTATTCATTGAATGTTCTCCTTCCCTATCGTGGACTGAATGGCAACAATAATTCTTCTATTATATCACTTTTATTTGCAGGCATACATGATTTATAACTGTTTTTGCCATAGAACGTTGGGGCGGATTCCTCTATAATGGTCCGTGAAAGGTGGTAGTTAGCTATGGCAAATCAATTTGCCGGAATAAGTAACTGCTCATGCAAAGCCTACGATTAGGGCGATACTTCGCATGGGCCGGACAGCAGCGTTAACATTGTCGCCCCATACAGCTAATATCGTTTCTAATAATGGGCTCTGCACTTATTTTTGTTATGGATAAAAAATAAGGAGCTGAAAAGCAATGGTCAAACCATTCATTAGAAACCATCAATATAATTTAATTAAAAAGCAGGTCGATTTGCTGCAGCAAACCGCCAATTCCGTCTCCGATCCCAAAGTGGTGGAGTCGGTAAGATTCAGCGCTCAATCCAAAGTGATTGAAGCGTTCCCGGAAATGACAGATGAACACAAACAATCCTTAGAGAAGATCGCGGCACTCAGGACTGCGGAAGAATTCCAGCATTATCTGCAGGCACTAAAGCCTTATATGGTGGAAAGTTCACAAGTGACAGGAAAGCAGCTTAGCAAACTTTTCCCAAAAATTAAAAAGCTAAAGGCTCCTGATTTCACAACTACCGATTACCGCTATGTCACTTACTTGGGCTGGGTCGACATCGCGACGAATAAAATGTTCATCGTGTATCCTCTGAACGGGCAATGGGTCGGCATCGAAGGAAGATATACCCCATCGAATAAAGGCGTATGCTTTTTGTGCAATCGGCATGAAGAGCTTGCTTTATTCACAGCGGTCACCAAATGGAAGCCGGCTAACGCATCCCCCGATTACTATAAAGCGATCGGCAACTATATGTGTGTAGACAGCGCGGTTTGCAACAAAAACATCACGGACGTAACAGCTTTGGAACTATTCGCTCAAAAGGTGCTAGGAAATCGTGAATCGTAAATTCAACGAGTCTGACATAAAGCTGTCCTGAAAGTAGCCTGTTCTACTTCGGGATGGCTTTTTTTAGTTTCCCTATCGAGATTGAAATCATACACTTGCTAGATTATAATACAGTCTGGCATATTACTTTAAATACAAAGGAAATGATGGTATGAATACAAATAGTCCCGAATACTGGATTTCTAAACTTGAACTAGAAGCTCACCCCGAAGGCGGTTACTATAAACGAACCTATCAAGCAGAAGAAAAGATTACGGATCAAGAACTATCCGTTCAGTTTGACGGTTCGCGCATGCTGTATACCAGCATTTATTTTCTCCTGCAATCCCATGATGTTTCACATTTCCACCGCTTGAAATCGGACGAATTGTGGTATTTTCATGCGGGCAGCCCTCTGACCATTCATGTTATTTTGGAGGATGGCACTTATGAGGAGGTCAAACTCGGCATTCATATCGATAAAGGCGAAACTCCGCAATATTTAGTTCCAAAAAATTCAATTTTCGGTTCGTCCGTTATGGAAAAGGATACTTTTTCACTAGTTGGATGCATGGTGGCACCGGGGTTCGATTTTCAGGATTTCGAAATGTTTACGCAAAAAGAGCTGCTAGAGCAATATCCGCAGCACAAAGAAGTCATTATGAAATTAGCCTATGAACTGCTTCCTGTGTAAGGAAGTAAATATCTGACACGTCGTTGTGACGTGTTTTTATTTTTGGCGATATATGGTGTAGAATTGACTTATTACATAGACCTTTTGGGGAATAGCTATCCGATTGGAGCAAACGAATGAACTATCAAAATTTAGAAGAATGCATCATGGATTTAGAGAAGAACGGGCATTTAGTTCGCATTCAGGAAGAAGTCGATCCTGAGCTTGAAATGGCAGCCATTCATATGAAAGTTCATGAAGCCGGAGGCCCGGCCCTTTTGTTCGAAAATGTCAAAGGATCGAAGTTTCGGGCGCTTTCCAACCTGTTCGGAACTGTAGAGCGCAGTAAATATATATTTCGACAAACCTGGGAGGGCACGCAGAACGTCATCGCTTTGCGAAGCGATCCCATGAAGGCCCTGAAAAGTCCCTTGCAGCATTTCGGAACAGGACTTGCCGCCTGGAAAGCTCTGCCCCAGAAAATATCCGGCGGACTCCCCGATTCCTTCGAGGAAATCAGCATCGCCGACCTTCCGCTTATCCGCCACTGGCCAGAGGATGGCGGTGCATTCGTCACGCTGCCGCAAGTGTATTCGGAAGATCCGGAGAAACCGGGCATTATGAATTCCAATCTGGGAATGTATCGGATTCAACTGAGCGGAAACGAGTACGAATTAAATAAAGAAATCGGCTTGCACTATCAAATTCACCGCGGCATCGGCGTTCACCAAGCCAAGGCAACGAAACAAGGGCTTCCGCTCAAAGTAAGCTGTTTTATCGGCGGACCGCCGGCGCACACCTTGTCAGCCGTTATGCCATTGCCGGAAGGCATGAGCGAGATTACCTTTGCCGGTCTGCTTTCCGGACGCCGTTTCCGCTACAGCTATATCGATGGCTATTGTATTAGTCATGATGCCGATTTTGTCATCACAGGAGAAATTTATCCGGGCGAAACCAAACCGGAAGGCCCTTTCGGCGATCATTTGGGCTACTACAGCCTTACGCATCCTTTCCCTCTTATGAGAGTGCATAAAGTGTATGCGAAGAAGAATGCGATTTTTCCATTCACTGTGGTGGGCAGGCCGCCTCAAGAGGACACGGCATTCGGAGCATTAATTCATGAATTGACAGGTGACGCCATCCAGCAAGAAATTCCCGGTGTCAAAGAAGTTCATGCCGTAGATGCGGCTGGCGTACATCCCCTGCTCTTTGCGATTGGCAGCGAACGTTACACGCCCTACCAGCAAGTCAAACAGCCGGCAGAGCTGCTCACCATTGCCAATCGAATTTTGGGAACGGGACAAGTCAGCTTGGCTAAATATTTGTTTATTACAGCAGAAGAGAACCAGCCTCTGGACTCTCATGATGTTGAGCATTTTATGACCTACATCCTGGCTCGTATAGATCTTCATCGTGATATTCATTTTTATACAAATACGACCATCGACACGCTCGATTACTCGGGAACTGGATTAAATAGCGGCAGTAAAGTTGTATTCGCAGCGGTCGGGGATATTAAAAGAGAGTTATGCCTGGAGGTTCCCTCCGTTTTTAGTAACTTACCGGGAGTTGAACAGGCGCATTTGGTAATGCCGGGCATCGTCGCGATTCAGATGTCCGCATTTAGAAGCTATAGCGAGACGCAGTCGGACATTCAACATTTATGCGAAGCTCTAGGCGCACAAGGCCCGCTTCCTTCTTGCCCCATGATCATCGTCTGCGATGACAGCCAATTTATGAGCGCCGCTATCGACAATTTCCTTTGGGCCACCTTTACACGCAGCAACCCCTCCCACGATATTTATGGCGTAAACAGCTATTATGAGTTCAAGCATTGGGCTTGCGACAATGTTGTGATTGATGCGCGGATCAAACCGCACCAAGCACCGCCATTAATACCGGATCCGGAAGTCGAACAAAACATCGTGCGTTTATTTGCGACCGGCGCCAGTTTGGACGGCATTCTAAAATAGTGGTAGTATACTTGCGCAGCAAAAACAGCACCAGAACCTCAGAGGTTTGTGGTGCTGTTTCCGTTATTTCAACTCTTTCATGAGTTCTATAAAGTGTTGCGCCGCTTTGGTCAGATAGCGATCTCTCAACCAGACCAATCCGGTTGCGAATTGCAGCTGATTCCCGGAAATTGCAAAGGATTGAATGTCATATCCGCGGTGCAGGTGCAGAATGGATTCCGGCACGATGGTCGCCCCGTCCCCGCTGGATACCCACTGCAATAGCGTAACGATATCCGAACATTCCCCGATTATGTTTGCATGCAAGCCACGCTCCGTAAATTGATCCATGATGCTTTGATAGAGCCCAAGCCCTTCTGCGCTGGGCAAAATGAGCGGATAACGCTGAATATCAGCGTAGGTAAATTCGCGGGCCTCAGGCGCCAAGCTTCTGGCCATGACGAAATAAAACGGCTCCGATTGAAATTTGAGCACGTCAAAATCACTTAAATCCATCGGGAGCCTTACGATGGCAAGCTCTATGGATCGTTCCCTGATGAGCCTCAGAAGCTGTATGGATTCGCTCTGCTGTATTTTATATGTCACTCTGGGATACCGCTTCTTAAAAACTCGCAACAATTGAGGCAATGGTGCTGAAGATAACGTATTCACGCCTATCATCAATTTGCCTCGCGTACCCATGCCGATTTCTTTCACTTCGTTCTCCGATTCTTCGATCAGCTGCGTCAAATGAACGGCATGCTTGTATAAAGCTTGCCCTGCGTCGGTCAGTTCCAGCACTTTGCCGTTCCTTATCACAAGCTGCACGCCCAGCTCTTGCTCCATGCTCTTCAATTGTTGACCAAGCGGAGGTTGTGTCATGTGCAATCTTTGGGCGGCTGCGGTAATTTGCTTCTCTTCTGCGATGGCAATGAAATAGCGAAGCTGACGTATATCCATGGAAGAAATAACCCCCACTCGAATGTTTTCCATATGGAAACTAAACGTTTTAAATATTTTTCGTATGCTAATGGCTATGTTACCATAACAGTATATTTCGAAGAAAGAAGTGGTGCCGTCCATGAAACTATCACTCATTCAAGCAGCAGAATATGGGAAAACTAATTTGGTCTTACAGTGTATCCAAGATGGCGCGGATATCAATGCAAGAGATGAACGAGGACGCACTCCGATTCTAGCCGCCACACACGGCAATCGAATAGAAACGGTAAAAGCATTAATTGAAGCCGGAGCAGACATCAACTTACAGGATCACATTTTAGATACTCCTCTCTTATACGCCGGCGCGAACGGATTGCTCGAAATCGTTAAGTTATTGAACGCTGCCAGAGCAAATCCGGCAATAACGAACCGGTATGGAGGAACCGCGCTTATTCCGGCATCGGAACGCGGCCATGTTGACGTCGTAAAAGAGCTGCTTGCCCATTCAAAGGTTCATGTCAATCACATCAACAATCTTGGTTGGACGGCGCTGATGGAAGCCATCGTATTAAGCAATGGCGGGCCCAAACATCAGCACATCATCCAACTGCTTATTGAGCACGGAGCTGACGTGACGATTCCGGACAAGCACGGGGTTACGCCGCTAGAGCATGCAAGAGCGCTTCATTTTATAGAGATAGAACGTTTACTAGTCGACGCCGGGGCTTAACTCGGACTCCTATATTTTCATTTAAAAAGGAAGGGATAACATGTTGAATGCTTCCTATTGGTTAACGAATGTACGACTGGAACAAGGTTATGCCAAGGAAAACGGACAAGTGGTTGGTACGCATACGAAGATTTGTCACGTCCGAATTGAAGGCGGCGTTATTGCCGAAGTGATTGGAAATGAATCGCAGCCGCCAAGCCATTTTCCGAAATACGACTGCAAAGAGAGGCTGATGCTCCCTTCTTTCGAGGAGGCGCATATTCATTTGGATAAAACATATTACGATGGGCCATGGAAAGCCGTGGAGAAAGTGTCCAGCATCTTCGAACGGATCGAGGAAGAAAAAAGATTATTGCCTAAATTGCTGCCCATGGCGAGACAACAAGCGGAGAGCATTCTGACGCTTATCCAAAAGTTTGGCGCGACTCATGTGCGCAGCCATTGCAATATCGAGCCTGTCAGTGGTCTGCATCGATTAGAAGCAACCCTGCAAGCGCTGGACACTTTCTCCGGCAAGCTATCATCGGAGATCGTAGCTTTTCCGCAGCATGGACTGCTCCGGTCCCATTCTGTGCAATTGGTCAAGCAATCTCTGGCTGAAGGGGCAACCCTTGTTGGCGGGGTAGATCCATTTTCGGTGGACGGGGATATTGAAAAATCACTGCAGACTATGGTGGAGCTTGCTGCCATGAACAAGGCAGGCATCGATCTTCACTTACACGATGGCAATGAAGCAGGGAAACAAACTTTGCTGCGGCTTGCAGATCTGACGGAAGAAGCCGGTTTGCAAGGCAAGGTAACGGTTAGCCACGCGTTCTGGTTCGCAAGCGCTCCGCGGCAAGAGACCGAAGAAATGGCTGAGCGGATGTCTTCACTTGGCATGACGATTGCATCGACAGTGCCGATCGGCCGAACAATGATGCCGCTCCCGATGCTGTTTAACAAAGGCGTTAAAGTCAAATTAGCAACAGACAGTTTGACGGATCACTGGTCTCCTTTCGGAAATGGCGATCAATTGGAGAAGGCCGGACGATTCGCAGAATTATATGGGTATACCGACGAAATGTCGCTGTCTCAGTCCCTCGGATTCATTACTGGCGGGATAACGCCGCTCGATCGTCAAGGGAAGCAAGTATGGCCAAAAGTCGGCGACGCAGCCAGCTTTGTGCTCCTTCCTGCCAGCTGTTCGGCAGAAGCCGTTGCGCGAAGATCGGAGCGTCAAGCCGTTTGGTATAAGGGCAGCCTGGTAAGCGGCTCGCTGTAACTCTAAGAAAAATTGCAAAATCCACCTGAAAGTGCAATTTTACATGAAAAAAATCTAAAAACATAAAATAATTCCTGTTCTCTCTCCAATAAATATGATAGATTGAATGTATCATCCATTGGAGGTATATCAAATTGAAAGCAGTCACCGAGAAGCTCATAAAGCAGCATCAGCACTATTTGTCTGATAACCCCAATGAACTTAAGAAGTATGTTTCAATCTATGATCACATGCTCTATTACTTCACAAGCGTGCTAGGAATTGAAGAACAGCAAGCTTTACAGCATATACAAGATTTCAAATCCGATCTTTCCTGCGATGTACTTACGAGCGTCGTGCAAGCTAAAGTAAACTGACCCATGAATGCGGTTACTGAAATGGGAAAATGATCAGAGCAAGCTGCCGCAGGTATTAACGTGCTTTCGGCCGACAGGTCCCTTGAGGTTAAGCCTCAAGGGATTTTTTGGCATATCCTTTGAAGGCCGCCTTGTCGACAATGCGAATTTTATACATATCAAGGATATTGCCTCAATCTCGGATGAGCAGCTGTATCATCTCCTGTTGAATGAATTCCCGGTCTGGCTGAAAGAAGCTGCGAATAAACGAATTATCCGCAAATAATAGAATTTATAAGAGAGGTATGATATAAGCAGCGATCTCAATCATTTTTAAAGAAAAAGGACTCCTCGCGGAGTCCTTTTCGACGGTGACAAATTGATGGTACTTTTTGCCTTGAACCATACTTGGCTCGGTTAACTACCTCATCACATTCGTGCAGTACTAGACTACATTAACTGTTCTGCGGCACATCTCCTCGCTTCTAGGCAGATTCAAAAACAACTTCCCCGGTATTTTCGTCTACATAATATGCGACACAACACCTCTCTGAATCACCGTCGAAATTTAGTATGTCCGATCTCGGGCATGTTATACATAGCTCACCCCCAGCGGATCAAAAGGATTGACGAAAGTAATTGCTAGGAATATAATTGCTATAGCAACTAATTTTCAGGAGGAGGTGTTTGACATGAAGCTGGAGCATTCTTTGGGGTTTATTTTGAATCATGCCGGGCGTCGATTGACACAGCTGTTGAGCCATCGGTTCCAGCCCTACGATATGACGACCGAACAATGGGTCGTGCTGCATCGTCTAGCGTGCGAGGACGGCATTACACAGAAGCTGCTTGCTATTCGAGCGGAGAAGGATCAAACGAACATTACCCGCATTCTCGACCAATTGGAGCGCAAAGGCATGGTCGAACGCCGGGCTAATGAGCAGGATCGCCGATCCTTTCTTACGTTCATTACGGATCAAGGAAGAGCTATGAACGACATCCTGACCCCTATTGAACAGGAAGTAATCGCCTCGCTGCTTGGCGGCTTCACGGAAGCAGAGGCATCCCAATTAAAGGAGCTGCTCGGACGAATCACCCAAGAAGCCAATGCACGCATCAAGGAAGTGGAGGAATCACCGTGAATACCGATACCGATCCGAAATTATGGAACCGCGATTTTGTTGCTGTATGTCTCAGCAGCTTTTTTTTATTCATGACATTTTATATTCTAGCCGTAACACTGCCTATCTTTGTTACCGATACCCTGCATGGCGGACAACAGCAAATCGGACTCGTCATGACCGTCTTTATTATTTCAACCGTCATTCTGCGGCCGTTAACAGGGAAATGGATGGACGAATGGAACAGAAAGAAAATTATTTCTTTCGCGCTTGCCCTCTTTATGATTTGCACCGCGATGTATCCGTTCATCCATCAATATGCTATCCTGCTCGGCGTGCGATTTCTCCATGGCATTGGCTTCGGGATGGCGACAACGGCCGCCGGAGCGGTTGCTATTGACTTGGTGCCGGACCGGCGCAAAGGCGAAGGAATCGGCTATTTCAGCCTTTTCATGAGCTTAGCGATGGTTGTCGGGCCGTTTCTCGGCTTAACGATTATGCAGTCTCACAATAATACATTGCTCTTTGGCGTATGTATTGTGTTCTCCGTGCTCTCCCTCTTATTCGGCCTGTCTCTCCGTATTCCGCAGCGCGTCGCCCTGCCTTCGGTGAAACCGGAAAAGGGCTGGAGAAAATTCGTCGAGCCGCGGTCAATCCCGATTTCTTTGACAGGCAGTGTGCTCGCTTTCTCATACGGCGCCATCACAACGTTTCTATCCGTATATGCCAAAGCGAACGGGCTGGAAAGCTATGCGAGCTATTTCTTCATGGTGTTCGCTTTGATGATTGTCATTTCCAGACCTTTTACAGGCAAATGGTTCGATCGTTCGGGGCCCAACGGATTGGTCTATCCGGGCGTTGTTCTGTTCACCGCAGGCATGATCGTTCTTAGCCTGATCTCTTCGCCCGTTCCGTTTCTGGTTGCCGGCGGCATGCTCGGACTTGGGTTCGGTGCGATGCTTCCGAGCTTCCAAACGATCGCCATTCAAGCGGCGCCCGCTCACCGCAGGGGTCTTGCCACAGGCACGTACTTCTTGCTGTTCGACACGGGCTATGGAATCGGCTCCTATGTGCTCGGCATTGTAGCATCCAAAACGAATTACCACACGATGTACCTCGTTGCCGGCATCGTTGTCGCGTGTTCGGCACTGTTGTACTATGCACTGCATCACCGGAAATCATCAGTGGCACTTAAGCCCAGACCGGCTGCAACCATGAAATAATGAAATGCCGCAGCTTCCAGGCACCCTTGGTGCAAGGACGGTTGCGGCATTTTTCATGACGATAGCGATTGACATTAAATTTCAGGGATGATATAAAAATAAGTGTATAGCACTCGAAGACCGAGAGTGCTAATCAAACCATTCGGCCCAAATAATCTTCGTTACCTATTGAAAGGAGATTTATCCGTGGAAAAGAAACAGTTTCAAGCAGAATCCAAGCGACTATTAGAAATGATGATTAACTCCATTTATACGCAGCGAGAAATCTTCTTAAGAGAGCTCATCTCCAATTCCAGCGATGCGATCGACAAAATTTATTACAAGGCTTTAACGGACGACTCTTTAGTATTTGACAAAGACAGCTACTTCATTAAAGTCATTGCTGACAAGGCAAACCGCATACTCACGATCCGCGATACAGGAATCGGGATGACCAAGGAAGATCTCGAGAACAATCTGGGTATCATCGCGAAGAGCGGATCGTTAGCGTTCAAAAAAGAAAACGAAGCCAAAGACGGCCACAATATCATCGGCCAATTCGGCGTAGGCTTCTACTCCGCGTTCATGGTAGCCGATGTTGTAACGGTTACAAGCAAAGCCCTCGGCAGCGACACGGCTTACAAATGGGAATCGACCGGCGCCGACGGCTACACGATTGAGAAGGCCGAGAAAGATTCCGTAGGAACGGAAATCGTCCTGCAGATCAAAGCGAACACCGAAGATGACAATTACGACGAATACTTGGACGAGTATCGTTTAAAAGCGATCATCAAAAAATATTCCGATTTCATCCGTTACCCGATTAAAATGGACATTGCCGGAAAAAGACTCAAAGAAGGCACTGAAAATGAGTTCGAGGATTATCAAGAAGAGCAGCAGTTGAACAGCATGGTGCCAATTTGGAGAAAAAACAAAAGCGAATTGACGCCTGAGGACTATGAGAAGTTCTACCATGAGAAGCATTACGGCTTCGACAAGCCGCTTAAACATATCCATGTTAGCGCGGACGGCGCTGTCGTCTACCAAGCGATTCTCTTTATCCCGGAAAATATGCCTTTCGACTATTATTCCAAGGAATATGAAAAAGGCTTGGAGCTGTATGCCAATGGCGTTCTGATCATGAACAAATGTGCGGACTTGCTTCCGGACTACTTCAGTTTCGTAAAAGGGATGGTCGATTCCGAAAGCCTGTCTCTCAACATTTCCAGAGAGATGCTGCAGCATGACCGTCAATTGAAACTGATCGCCAAAAACATTCAAAGCAAAATTAAAGGCCAGCTTCAGTCCATGCTGAGGGATGAAAGAGACAAATACGAGCTCTTCTATAAATCGTTCGGCCGTCAGCTGAAATTCGGTGTCTACAGCGATTATGGCACACATAAAGAAGTTCTGCAGGACCTCCTCATGTTCCACTCTTCCAAAGAGAAGAAGCTGGTTACGCTCGAAGAGTACATTGCTAGAATGCCGGAAGACCAAAAGTATATTTACTATGCTTCCGGAGAGTCCATGGAACGCATCGATAAGCTTCCGCAAACAGAGCTTGTTACCGATAAAGGCTATGAAATCTTGTACTTCACAGACGATATCGATGAATTCGCGATCAAAATGATCATGACTTACAAAGAAAAAGAATTCAAATCCGTTTCCAGCGGCGATCTGGGCATCGAAGCGGACGACAAGTCCGAGAGTGAAGCGGATAAAAACGACAACAAAGAACTTTTTGACTATATGACAAGCTTGTTGTCCGGAAAAGTCACGAACGTCAAAGCATCCAAACGTCTCAAAAAGCATCCGGTATGCTTATCCACAGACGGTGACGTCACGATCGAAATGGAAAAAATCTTGAATGCCATGCCGAATAACCCGAATGTCAAAGCGGAGAAGGTGCTTGAAATCAATGTGAACCATGACGTTTTCGGTTCGCTGAAGGACGCTTTTGAGAAAGATAAAGAGAAGCTCAACCTGTACACGGCCCTCTTGTACAACCAAGCACTCTTAATCGAGGGCCTGCCGCTTCAAGATCCGGTAGAATTCACCAACGACATCTGCAAAATTATGGTGTAATCCATTTACCACTAAGTAATAGAGCACTGCCGCCGCTTCGTAGGCTGCAGTGCTTCTTTGTTTACTAAGACTTTATGTAGGATCGTCCATTCCGCTTACTGCCTGCGCCGATCTATCCTCACTCCGCTTGCTTACTTCCATGTTCGAATACACATAAGCCAATAAACGATCTTGATCAATGCCTAATGAACTGGCTACTTTCATAATATCTAGTTCATATAAAGAGCCTGGGATTAGATTGGACTTGACGGACATATGCTTCAACCATCCTTCGAATAGATGTAATAAATGGAACAATTTCGTTAAAATGTGATATAGTTTTCTTACAAGCATTAATCGGTACGACAAAGGCAAAACCATTGAAAAGTGGTGACGCAAAGCTATAGGGACTAACTTGGCATCGCATTTCACGATCCAAAATGTCAGCCAGCTGCCAAAACAGCCTCCGTCCGATTAATGTAGAACACACTAGGAGGATCAAAATAATGGGAAAAATTGTGTTGGATGGCAGTATGAGCTTGGATGTGGAACACTTAATTGCTAATCTTCATCTTCCGGAAAGCGATATTTTGAATATGTTTGCCTTTAAATTCAATAACAACCTGTTATCACCCGAAGAATCGATTAAGTTTATTCATTTTCTAAGGAGTGAACTGGACAAACGTATTCAATAACAGAATTATGCACGAACGGATCCAAAAATGCAGTCGGTTATTGTCTATAAAATTTATTTTTTTTATTTGGGGATGATTCATCCAAGCACGTCCATAGATTTTACATAAAATAATTAAAAGTACTAGATTTCATACGAGAGTAGGAAGAATGGAAAGGAGAATGGCTATGAGTTCAAGCTTGATTACTTTGCATTTGACCGCAACCAGCACAGTATCGGGCACGATTACGACAACGACCACCTCGACCATTACGCCGCTGGTCAAGCGCTTCACAGCAACCGTCGTCATAGGCAACATTCTTTCTGGCGTAACCACTATTCCATCTTCCAGCTTCAAGGATGACACTAGTACGAATTTGCCCGCGAACAGCCTCACCGTTCCGGGCAGCAATGGCTATTACAATGTGTTTGTGAATGGGATTCTCATCGCCGGGGGCTTGACGACTTTGACAACGGCCAGTCTGGCGATCAACAATGCCCTGACGATCGGCGTCACGGTTGTCCTGGAAACTCTCTCCTTTACAGCCACGTCGGTCTCATCTTCAACGACAAACAATCTCGTCGTGACTACCGTCATTACTACGGTATAACAAAAAAAAGCCGGTCCAGATCCCGTTTGCATAAACGAATCTCGACCGGCTTTATTTATTTGTCCCGGAGAAGACCGGGGTCATGCTTTCCCAATATTTGCGTCAGCTCTTTCAGGAACATGTTGATGTCCTTAAATTGACGGTAAACGGAGGCGAAGCGAATGTACGCCACTTCATCGACCGGATACAGTTGTTCCATGACGAGTTCGCCAATGCCTAAACTGTCAACTTCCGCATGAGCGGTCGTGCGGAGCTGCATTTCAACTTCGGATACCAGCATCTCCAGCCTTTCCATGGAGACGGGGCGCTTCTCACAGGCACGAATCAAGCCTCTTAATATTTTCTCACGGCTAAATTCTTCCCTGCTGCCATCCTTTTTAATCACAATAAGCGGTGTTTCTTCCACCATCTCAAAGGTTGTAAACCTTCGCGCACATTTCTCGCATTCCCGGCGGCGGCGGATCGATTTGTTTTCATTAGCTGAACGTGAGTCAAGCACTTTCGTACCGGAATAATCACAGAACGGACACTTCATTCGCTATCTCTCCTTTCTCTTCGTGTAGTGGATTACCATATGTTACATGTCATGAACTAAGGAGAAGTGCGCACAATACTAGTACCAACCGACAAGGAGGTGAACAGACATGAGCGCAGGAAACAGCAACACGCTAGTTGTTCCTCAAGCTAACGCAGCGTTGGATCAGTTGAAATACGAAGTAGCTCAAGAACTTGGTATCTCTATCCCACAAGATGGATACTATGGTAATATGGCTACTCGTGACACTGGTGCCATCGGTGGTCACATTACTCGTCGCCTGGTGCAAATCGCAGAACAATCTTTGGCTGGTCAATTCAAGTAATCTTGGATAGAGTGTGCCGCTGAATCTGCAAAACGGGAAGTATTGGACTCTACGCCCCTCAAAGGAGCTAGTCCAATGCTTCTTTGTTTTCCCAGCGCTCCGTCTCCGTATACAGCTTTTTGTACTTCTCGTAATAGTAGATGACCCTCTGGACGTAATGCCGCGTTTCGCCGAACGGGATTTGGTCGATCCGCTCAACCGTGCCGTCCCAAACTTCCGCTTGCTTCCATTTATTCACATTCCCTTGTCCTGCATTATAAGCCGCAATCGCATAAATCAAATTTCCGTTATAATGCTTTTCGAGCCAGCTTAAATACCAAGAGCCGAGATTAATGTTCACATCTACTTTTAATAAATCTTCCGGTGAATGAGGTTCTAAATTCGTGGACTCCGCAATCCAATTCGCCGTATCCGGCATCAATTGCATAAGTCCCAGCGCACCTTTTCTCGATTCCAAATGATGTTTATAATTCGTTTCCACCCGAATGATGGCGGCAATGAGAAAAGGGTCTATATTGTGTTTCGCCGCACTTTGCCTAATTTCCTGCTCATAATAGATGGGATACAGCTTTCTTCCGATAAAATTGCTATTCATAAAGAGGACCATAACGAAGCAAACGAGCAAAAGGGCAAAGACTCGTTTTTTGCGTAAAAACTTCATGAAAGCCCCTTCCCTAGCCAAAACCGTTCAACCTCAGCATAGGTATCTTCCCAAGCACCGCTGTTGTCGATCACGATATCCGCTAGTTTGCGTTTTTCTTCTATCGACATCTGTGCGTCTATTCGGTTGTTCGCCGCGCTTTCCGTTAAGCCGTCCCGCAGCATCAAGCGCTCCAGCTGGACGTGCCGGGGCACATACACGACCATAATCTCTTCGAACATAAAGGATAAATTTGATTCTATCAATAAAGGAATATCGACGACAACCAACTTGTCCGGAAATTGTTTTTCATATGATTCCATCTGCTCTCTGATCATCTGGCGGATAGGCGGGTGCAGCAACTGCTCGAGCTGCTTGCGCGCTTCCGTATCCCCAAACACAATCTCACCCAGCTTTTTACGATTCAGGGAGCCGTCCTCCTGCAGAACAGCTTGTCCAAAATGCGCAGCAACCTGTTCGAGAACAGGGCTGCCGGGCAGGACAACATCGCGGGCAATTTGATCCGCATCAACTAATAGAGCGCCGCGGCTGACCAGCATAGCGCTAACCGTGCTTTTGCCGCATGCGATTCCTCCTGTTAACCCGATATTCATAGGCAAATCTCTCCTAAACGTATTCCTTTTCCACTATAGCATTTTCAATAAACCCATAAGCATAAGTACACATCCAGGAAGTATAGACAGCTTCTTCATCCAACTCATTTCCGCATAACGAAATCCGATACGCAAGCCCAGCGCAATAAATGAACCGCTTGAAAGGGAAATTACAGCTGCTGTCAACAAAGGAACAAAACCGATTAATGCGGCCCCAATTCCTGCGCCAAAGGCGTCCAAAGAGAGCGCTAGGCCCAGCAAAGTGGCCTCAGAAGCCGAAATATTGCCCGATTTATCGACATCGGCAATGGACGGAGTTCGCAAAATTTGAATAACCAAACCAAACCGCTTGAGCTCAATATTTAAAATTTCCTTGGTCCTCTGCAGTGTATCCAGCGTAGCGGATTCATGGCCGGCCGGGGAGGTCGTGGAGATAGAGACTTGATCTTCGGAGGATTTCTCCGACTCCTGGGATTCCTGTGATTTCTGTCTTTGCTGTGCCAACGCCCAGATCCCGATCCCGATCAAAATAAGAGCTCCAATGCGTTGAGCCACCATCGGGCTCATAAAAGAAGACATCAGCACGCCGATTTGCATGGAACTATAAATAATGATACCAGACCATAGAGATATAATACCAATAGAGAGAAACGGAATTCGTATTTTACGCAACCCGTACATGACACCAACCCCGAAACCATCCAATGAAACTGCGAAAGCCAGAATGAACAAAGAAATCACCGGAAGCATAATACCCCTCCTAAGAGTTATACCTGAATAACCAGCTGGCCAGCTGGTTATCTGGGCTAAGTACTCCTTATCATATGGGAAGGGCAGGCTTCACGTGCCTATTTCTCAGACTTCTTTCGGATTCTCTTCCGCTTCAAGGGTTGACAGGTCGGACAGATGTGCGTTCCACGCCCGCCGACAACGGTTTTGTATATTTCGCTGCCGCAAGTTTTGCAAGATTGCGACTGCCGTCCGTAGACGTTCAGCTGCTGCTGAAACATGCCGATTTCGCCTTGACCGTTGACGTACGATTTGATCGAAGAGCCTCCAGCCTCAACGGATTCGCTAAGCGTGCGGATGATCGCCTCATGCAGCAGGAGAAGCTCCTTCTTGCTAAGCGAGGAGGCCTCTCGTTCCGGATGAATACCGGCTAAGAAAAGAGACTCGTCTACATAAATATTACCGATACCGACAATATATTCTTGATTCAGCAGAAGCGGCTTAATCTTCGTTTTCTTGCTTGCAATCCGATCGCGGAAAGCTTCGAAAGTGAAGCCTTCGTCAAGCGGCTCTATGCCCAGCTTATGCAGCGGAGGCTGCGTAAGCTCTTCCCCTCTGGGGAACAGATGCATGGTTCCAAATTGTCTCACATCTTTGTACCGCAGCTCGCTGCCGTCGGTAAACCGAAACAGCACGTGCGTGTGGGATTCAAGCGGATCTTCACTGCTGTACAGACCATACCGGCCCTCCATCCGCAGATGAGAGACCATCACATAATCCGTCAAAACAAACCGCAAAAACTTGCCTCTGCGCTCGATGGTTTCAATCTGCTGCCCTTGCAGCAGGACCTCGAACAT
Organism: Paenibacillus sp. FW126-R14; assembly: GCF_058789495.1. Classification (NCBI taxonomy): domain Bacteria; kingdom Bacillati; phylum Bacillota; class Bacilli; order Caryophanales; family Paenibacillaceae; genus Paenibacillus; species Paenibacillus sp. FW126-R14. Next base: position 17,695 of record NZ_JBYTBS010000045.1, read on the forward strand.
CTGAATATCGTCCGGCTTCTGGATAATGCGCGGCAATCTGACCTGAACACGCTCGATCGTTTTACCGGTAATTAAGTAGTTAAGTGTGCGTTTGACCGTCTCGACTTCGGGTAATTCAGGCACGGATGTTCACCTCTTTTTGTAATTGACTGGCTTTACTTGGCGTCATACCAAGTAAGGCCGAAATCTAAGTCTGCGCTCAGCGGCACGTCCAGCTTCAAGGCGCCTGCCATGACTTCCGGCACAAGGCTGCGCATCGTCTCGAGCTCCTCTTCCGGGACCTCGAAGACCAGCTCATCGTGTACTTGAAGCAGCATGCGGCTCTTCAAGCCTTCTTGCTTCAACCGGGCAGCCATCTGTACCATGGCCAGCTTAATAATGTCGGCCGCCGTTCCTTGAATCGGCGTGTTCATCGCGGTACGCTCCGCAAAGGAGCGCAGATTGAAATTCGAATGCGTGATCTCCGGCAAATACCGGCGGCGCTGCAGCAGCGTCGTCACATAGCCTTTCTCACGCGCCTCTTTCACGATATCATCCATATATTTGCGTACGCCCTGGAAGACAGCGAAATACTGTTCGATGAACTGTGCTGCCTCCCTGCGGGTAATGTCCAAGTTCTGGGACAAGCCATAATCGCTGATGCCGTAAACAATGCCGAAGTTGACGGCTTTCGCTTGGCGCCGCATATTCGCGTCGACGGCGCTCTCCTCCACACCGAAGACGTCCATCGCCGTCTTCGTGTGGATGTCCATATTCTGAAGGAACGCCTCCTTCAGCTTCTCGTCCTGCGAGATGTGCGCCAGCACGCGCAGCTCGATCTGCGAGTAATCCGCAGCGAGAATGTACCATCCGGGCTCGGATGGCACGAACACTTTGCGGATCTTGCGGCCCTCCTCCAGACGAATCGGAATGTTCTGGAGGTTCGGGAACTGGCTGCTGAGCCGTCCTGTGGCGGCAATGGTTTGCCGGTAATAGGTATGCACCTTACCGGTCTCCGGCCGCACCTCTTTCAGCAGCCCTTCCACATACGTCGATTGCAGCTTCGCAAGCTGACGGTAGTGCAGGATCTGCCCGACGACTTCGTTGTAGGGCGCCAGCCGCTCCAGCACCTCGGCATCCGTCGAGTAGCCGGTTTTGGTCTTCTTCCAAGCCGGCAGCCCCAGCTTCTCGAACAAGATCTCGCCAAGCTGCTTCGGCGAGTTAATATTAAACTCCACGCCGGCAAGCGTATAGATGCTGGTCATGATCGTCTCCAGCTGCTTGGCCAGATCGACGCCGAGCGCCTTAAGACCTTCGGCATCCACCGCGATGCCGCGCAGCTCCATCTCCGCCAGCACGCCGGCCAGCGGCTGCTCCAGCTCATAGAAGAGGCGATGCATCTCGCCCTTCTCCAGCTCCTCCGCCAGCACCGGCACGAGGCGTGCGGTCGCCATCGCTTTGCGGCCCAAGTGGTCGCTAAGCGCAGGAAGCTCCGGCAGGCGGAATTTCGCGCCTTTGCCGAACACCTCTTCGTCGGCCTTGAGGCCCGGCAAGCTGTACTTCGCAGACAGCCCGCTCAAGGTAAGGTTCGACTCCGTCGGGTCCAGCAGGTAAGCGGCCAGCAGTGCGTCGAAATCCACGCCTTTAAGCGCAATGCCCTGCCAAGCCAGCGCCAAAATAGAGCGGTGCAGGTCAAACAGCTGCTTCTTCTTCGTATCGTCCCCCAGCCACGCGCGCAGCGGCTCGCCCGCTTCCCCGACTAGCAGCTGGATAGGCACATAATAAGAGGTATTCGTCTCCCCCTCCTGAGTAAACCAGACAACGCCGACGTTAACCGCTTGATGCGGATTTTCGCCGACTGCTTCCACGTGAATCGCTGCGCTGTCGCTTAATTTGCCAATCAGCTCGCTAACATTGGCTTCTGTCACAACAACCGCTTCCATGCTTTCAACAACTTGACCCTCGGCTTCCAAATCCACGGAACCGAAATCCATTTTCTCCAGCAAAGATTTAAACTCCAGCTTGCGGAACATGCCCGCCAAAGCTTGTCCGTCAAATCCATCGTAGCGGAATATCTCCCACTCGGTTTCCATCGGCACTTCACGGAAGATGGTAGCAAGCTCCTTGCTCATGAGCGCATCTTTGGCATGCTCCTCGACCTTTTCTTTCATTTTGCCTTTCAGGCTGGCCGTATTCGCAAGCACTTCCTCCACGGTGCCGAATTCATGGAGCATTTTGAGCGCAGTCTTCTCCCCAACCCCGGGGATGCCCGGAATGTTATCCGACGTATCGCCCATTAGTCCTTTGAGATCGATAATCTGGGCTGGCGTGAGACCGTATTTCTCTTTGATTTCCGCCGGATTATACAGCTCTACTTCCGTAATTCCTTTACGCGTTATCGCAACGGTGACATGTTCGGAAGCGAGCTGCAGCATATCCTTGTCTCCGGAGACGAGAAGCACCTTCTCCCCCTTGGCGTCCGCCGCCTTGGTCAGCGTTCCGATAATATCGTCAGCTTCATAGCCTGACAGCTCAAACTGCGGAATTTTGAACGCTTTCAGCAGTTCTTTGATCAGCGGAAATTGTTCGGACAGCTCAGACGGTGTTTTGGCCCGACCGCCCTTGTATTCGGTATATTCTTTATGTCGAAAAGTGATTTTCCCGGCATCGAATGCAACGAGGAAATGCGTAGGCTTTTCTTCTTCGATTAATTTCAGCAGCATCGTTGTAAAACCATAAACGGCGTTCGTGTGCAATCCGCTCGAATTGCTTAGCAGCGGCAAAGCATAGAAAGCTCTGTTCGCAATAGAGTTACCATCAATAATAATAAGCTTATCCATAAGTTCGCACCCCGATTTTAGACATACTTCCTTCATCATAGCATACGAAATTAAAATAAAAAAACACTAGCGCACATAAACATGTAAGGAATCCATTAATCGATGTTCCGGTCTTCAAAAGGAGGTTCTCCGGATGAGCCCATTTTTCTCACCAACACGTAAAAAGGTTATTTTTTTCGATATGAATAATACGATTCTGGATCGGAGACAATGCTTTGATTCTGCCTTCCTGGAAGTCATGAACGACTATACGGCGCGTTGGGAGCCGGACGAATCGCTCTTCACCGCCCAAGACGTGCTCCAGAGTTACAAAATGGAATGGAGCCGGCACCGCAAAGCGCCGATTCGAAGCCCCATTTCGCCGGATGAGCTTAGGCACATTTGTTTACGCAAAGCGCTCCAGCCCCTCCCTGTCAATGTCAGCACGGCCTTTACCCGGGCTTTTTTTGAGCAGGTCGAAGAGCAGGAAGACCATTTTGTCGCGCTCTTTCCCGGCGTGGAGGACACTCTGGAAGCTTTGTCCCAGAACTATAAGCTTGCCATTATCAGTAACGGTAATCGGAGAAGGTTGCAGCATAATCTGGACAAAATGAAGCTGACCCGCTGGATTACCGAGGATCGCTTATTCAGCTCAGAGAAGGACGGTCCGCGTAAACCGCACCCTGCTATATTTGAAAGGGCTCTGAAGACCATGAACGCGGCTTCAAGCCAAAGTGTGATGGTGGGTAACTCGTGGCGCAACGATGTCGTAGGAGCCGCCTCCAGCGGCTTAGACGCCATCTGGATACATCCGGGGAATATGAAGAAAATTTCAGAACGCCGTATCGGCAAACAGAAGGTCGTTATCATCCGTTCTTTCAAACAATTGCTCTACACCTTCTAAACGGAGCATGCTGCATGCTAGCCAATATTTTGAAAATAATAAATGCTGCCGGGATGCGCTTTGGCCTTCTTTTTGAGGACGGCCGCGGTATGGGAAATATGTTCAAGCGAGATGGGAGATTCACACCTGCAAACGACTAACGACAGCGATAAGGTGACTCCCTCGTTTTTGACCTTGTTGCCGCTACGGTCCCACACATACTCCCATTCTTCATCTTCATAAAACATCTGGACTCCCTGCTCGAACCTGCGGATCATTTCTTGACACAACAGCTCGGGTGCGGCCGTTGACGAAATCGCGATAAAATCGTCGCCTCCCACATGCCCCACAAAATCAAGCGGGGTCCCGCAAACCGAGATGGCCTGCTGCATAATGTCCGCCGTGTATTGAATCAGCTGATCCCCTTTCTGAAAGCCGAACCGGTCATTGAACCATTTAAAATAGTCCAAATCCGCATAGACAACATGAAAAGGTTTGCTCTCGTGAATCCGTTTGTTCAATTCCCTGTTGATTTGCAAATTCCCCGGCAAGCCTGTCAGCGGATTGGCCACTCGCGCCGATTCCACCCGAACATTGGTAATGCTCTCCAGAATCGCTCTGATCGAAGCAATTCCTGCCATCTTCCCATTGCTAGTAATGATCACCAAGTCATACAGACGATGAATGGAGCGCGATGTCGCCATCTGGGACACCTGCTCGACGGGCATGAACTCGTCCACCATCAGCGGCGCATCATCCATGATGCTGTCGATCGTCCGGTTCCAGAACAAAGAGAACGCATACTGTCCAGCCAATTGCTGAAACAGGCGATCTCTCATCATCAGGCCGACCGGCACTTCGCTGCTGACGATAACGGCGCCCACAGCTTCTTGATTTTTTTTGAAATAATCCGCCACTTCCGAAATCGGCGCCTTCCTGTCGAACACTTTCACCGGTGTTTTAAGATCGCCAATACTCCAGCTCATATGGCCTCCTTGTGCTTTGCGCTGATGCCAAATCAACATCTTCAAGCTGTCCTCAATCGCGGCCGATGCCGCTTTCGGTTTGCCAAGCAAGAAACCCTGCGCATAATGAACGCCAAGCCGGGCTAATTTGATCAGTTCATCTTCCTTTTCAATGCCTTCGGCAATAAGGAAAATGTTCATTTTTTGCGCAAATGTAACGAATGTTTCCAATATGTACTCTTTCACTTTATTTCTATGTATATCCTGGATAAGAGAGCGGTCGATCTTTATAAAATCCGGTTGCAGCTCGGCAATAGCCTGCATAGAGGAATACCCGGCGCCGGCATCATCGATCGCGATCCGGTAGCCTTGTTTCCGGTAATGCTCCAATATTTTTTGAGCCAGAGAGAAATCTTCGATCGACGTTCTTTCCGTTATTTCGAATACGACGTTGCTTGGGCGCAGCCCGTATTTCTGCAGTTTTTCCAATGTTTTCCCAGGAACGAACCCGGGGTCATACAGCACATGTGAAGAAATATTAATAAAAAGCAGCTGCTGCGGATGCTCCAATATGGACCCTTGAATCGCTTTCTCCCGTGCCAGTTGCTCAAGCTTGTACAGCTCGCCGTGATTCTCTGCGAATTGAAACAGTGTCAGAGGAGCATGAAACGTGCTTTTCTCGGGGCCGCGTATTAACGCTTCATACCCCATTACTTGACCGTCTTCCATAGAAACGATAGGTTGATAGACAGAGTGAATGGAACCATTTTCTATGATATCGTAAAATTCGCGTAGCTCTTCTGACTGACTGCTCATGTCCATCATCCCTTATGTCAATATAAGTATATCCCCAGTCTAGCAAACGAAATGACAGGCTTTATTATCGATATGTAAAATGTATGTAAAGACTTCAAATAAAAAAGAGGGAATTTGATATTTGCCACGAAAAAATAGAAGGACGATTGCTAGGTGCGTACATAGCATGTACAAGCACGGAAAGGAATTGAAATGGAACAACAAGTCAAAATCTTGGCGGTAGATGACCGCTATGAGAATTTGCTTGCTCTGAATAGCATTTTGGCCTCATCCCACTATGACGTAATTTCACTGCAATCCGGCGAGGAAGTTCTCCGATATTTGTTAAAGGAACCTGCCGATCATATTGCAGTTATTCTCATGGATGTGCAAATGCCCGGACTAAGCGGCTTTGAAACCGTTGAACTGATCAAGCAGCGCAAAGCTTGCCAGGATATTCCGATCATCTTCCTTACAGCCCTCAGTACATCGATTGAGCATGTGTTAAAAGGCTATCACGTGGGCTCGATTGATTACTTGTTCAAACCGGTTCATCCCGAAATGCTGCGTATGAAAGTCGACGCTTTCGTCAATATGCATCTGGGACACCAGAAAATCAAATATCAAAGCGAGCTACTTCATAAGCGTACGCTGGATCTCGAGGAGACCAACCGCAAGCTGGCGGAAGCGGAAGAAAAACTCAAGCAGCAAAATACGCTTTTAGAACAATGGGTCGAAGAACGGACTTCCGAGCTGGTGGATGCGCATGAGAAGCTGCTGAAATCGCAGGACCATTTTAGGAAAATGTTCATGCTCTCCCCTTCCTTGATGGCCATCTGCCGTCTGCCGGATCTTAGCTATATCGAAATCAACGAGAGCTGGAAGCAATATACGGGGTATGGCGACGAAATTATTGGAACGACGATGGACCTGATGCGCCCGGAAACCGGCGAACCGACCAGTAACGGCGAGGTTGTACATAACTGCAAAGTGCGGTATGAAACCAAATCCAAGGAGATTCGGACGGCTCTGCTCTCTACGGAAATCATCGATATCGAGAATGAAAGCTGCTTGCTTCAGGTGGCGGTAGATATTACGGAAAGCTTGCGTTTTGAGACGGAGATGGCCCGTCTTGCCCAATTGAATCTAGTGGGGGAAATGGCTGCCGGCATCGCCCATGAAATTCGCAACCCGATGACGACGATTCGCGGATTTTTACAATTGTTTCGTGAGAACGATCGCAATATGCAGAAAGAGTATATTCCGATCATGCTCGAAGAACTGGACCGGGCCAACGAGATTATTACCGAATATTTATCGCTCGCCAAGAATAAGCAATCCCACCAGCAGCCGGATCAGATTAACCGGATCATCGAAATGCTCATCCCGCTCATCCAGGCGGAGGCTGTCATGTCAGGCAAGCATGTGCAGTTCCAATTCGCCGATTGCCCGGTCATCCACCTTGACGACAAGGAGATGCGGCAGCTTATTTTGAACATGTGCATGAACGGACTGGAAGCTATGACGATTGGCGGCACGCTAAACATCCAAACGTACTGCGAGAACGAACACGTTGTCTTGCTGATCTCTGACGAGGGGACGGGCATTGATGAGAAGCATTTGGAAAAGCTCGGACGTCCTTTCTTCACGACGAAGGATGAAGGCACGGGTCTCGGTTTAGCCATTTGCTACAGCATCGCAGCCAGACATCATGCTTCCATTGAAGTCCAATCCAGTCCGAAGGGGACAACCTTCTACATTCGCTTCCCTGTTCCAGGGGATGCCGCCGATCCTAAATAGGGTCGGTTTTTTATTGCAAAAAAACAGCCGCATGGTTGCTCACCATACAGCTGTTCATGTTAACTTTTACACGTTCAAATCCTTGCGCTTACCCGTCACCATATAAATAACGCCTTCACCGATATTCGTCGTGTGATCGGCTACACGCTCCAAGAAGTGCGCAACGAGCAGCAAATGCGTCAACTGGCGATTCCGGTGATAGTCGGAATTCATCATGCCCATCAGCTCCGTCATCACGGTGCTGTACATTTTATCTACGCGATCATCCTTCTCAGCCAGTGCTGCGGCCCGGTGTACGTCGCGTTCCGTGTAAGACAGCAGGCTCTCCTGCAGCATCTCGATGGCGATACCCGCCATTTGCGGAATCGTTTCGAGCGGTTTCACAAGCTCTTCCCCTGCGAAGCGGATCGTAATTTTGGCGATGTCGACCGCATGGTCGGCGATGCGCTCCAAATCCGTAGCGATTTTGAGTGCTGTGCCGATAATGCGCAAATCGCTAGCCATAGGCTGCTGCAGTGCAATAAGACGCAGCGACAGCTCATCGATTCTCGTTAAGTACTCGTCGATCAGATCGTCATTTTTGATCACTTGCTGCGCCGTCTGCTCATCAAGCGTTGACAGGGACTCAACGGATTTAAGAATCAAATCCTTGACGCTTTCCCCCATATCCAGTAATTCTTTTTGCAACAAAGTTAACGATTGGTGAAACCCGGGTCTTGCATCCATGTACGTTGCCCCTTCCGGTTGTTGTTAGCCGAATCTTCCCGTGATGTAATCTTCGGTGCGCTGATCGTTCGGATTTGTAAAGATTTTATCTGTTTTGTCGGTTTCAACTAAATAACCATTCAAGAAAAAGGACGTCATATCGGAAATTCTGGCTGCCTGCTGCATATTGTGCGTTACGATAATAATCGTGTATTTATCTTTCAGGGTTTGCGTCAACTCTTCAACCTTGAGCGTTGAAATCGGGTCTAGCGCCGAAGTAGGCTCATCCATGAGCAGCACATCCGGTTCAACCGCCAGCAAACGGGCGATACATAACCGCTGCTGCTGTCCGCCTGACAACCCGAGAGCGGATTTATGCAAGCGATCCTTCACTTCATCCCACAGCGCGGCTTGCACAAGGCTGCGTTCCACGATTTCATCGAGCATCGCTTTCTTCTTAATGCCGTGAATGCGCGGACCATAGGCAATATTATCGTAGATGCTCATTGGAAAAGGATTTGGGCGTTGAAACACCATGCCCACTCTTTTGCGCAAAGAAACAACATCTGAATCGGGGCCGTAAATGTTATGGCCGTCTACGACTACGTTTCCTGTAATACGAACGCTGTCAATTAAATCGTTCATGCGGTTCAAGGTACGCAGGAACGTTGATTTTCCGCAGCCTGAAGGTCCGATCAATGCCGCGATGCTTCCTTTTTCAATCGTTAAATCGATATCGTGAAGCGCGTGATTTTCTCCGTAAAATAAATTCAATTTATCTGCTTTGATTTTTGTCATCGTCATGGTCGCCACAGTTATTTCCCCCCGGAAAGTCTTTTTTGTAAGATTCGGCTTGGTATGCTGACTAGCAGGTTAAAGATAAGTACGACGATCAGGAGCAGCGCGGCACTTCCTTTGGCAATTTCCTTCGCGTCCGGAACGAGCGCTTCAGCGCCGACATACCACAGGTGAACGGATAACGTCTCACCCATCTTCAGCGGGTTGAAATCCGGGAAGAACCTGGAAACCGATAAGCCGGCTGTGTAAATGAGAATGGCGGATTCGCCCAATGCGCGTCCGGCAATCAACGTGATCCCCGTAATCAAGCTGGGCAGCGCCGCAGGAATCAGCACTTTGCGGATCGCCTGCCACTTGGTTGAGCCGAGCGCCAAGCTTGCTTCCCAGTAGGAATCCGGAACGGTGCGGATCGATTCTTCCGTAACGCGAACCATAACGGGCAAGTTCAACAGGGCTACCGTCGCCGCGCCGCCGAGAATGGAGAATTTCAGTCCGAGCAAATTGGCAAACAGCAAGAAACCAAACAAACCAAAAACGATGGAAGGCACGGAAGACAAAGCTTCAACAGAGATACGGACAAGATCCGTAAACCAGTTCTTTTGCGCGTAAATCGCTAAGTAAATGCCTGAGAATAGTCCAATTGGAATAGAGATCAATAAGGACAAAATCAAAACATAGAAAGAGTTGAATAATTGAGGTCCGACGCCTCCGCCGGCTTTGATTTCCTCCGGTTTGCCGAAGATGAAGTGCCAGGACAAATGTGGAATCCCATCGCCTAAAATTCGAAAGAGAAACCAAGCTAAAATTGCAATGATGACAATACCCGATGTCCAGAAGTACACCGTGGCAATCCGATCTGTTGTTTTACTTGTCATTTCACTTCACTCCTCTTTGCAACGATGCGAATAATAATGATTAAGGATAAGGAGATCACAAGTAAAAGCAGCGCCATCATGTATAAGGCATTGTTCCAAGTTGATCCGTAATTCGTATTTCCCATGTCCTTCACGATAGCCGTTGTTAATACCGTTGTGGAATCCAGCAATGATTTCGGCATTTGCGGCGAGTTACCGATAACCATGAACACCGCCATCGTTTCACCGATTGCACGACCCATGCCAAGAATAATCGCCGTTAAAATACCCGGTCTTGCTGCCGGCAGCAGTACCCGCCACAATGTTTGCCAACGCGTAGCTCCGAGTGCCAGCGAGGCTTCCTCCAGCCGGCTGGGCAGCGAGCGGATAGCATCCTCCGAAATGGAGAGAATAGTCGGTAGAATCATAATCGCCAATATGATAGAAGCAGGCAGTATGCCGTAAGCGACATTGCCGGTTAATTTACCCAATGCCGGAACGATGACCGTCATCCCGATCAAACCGTAGACGACCGAAGGAATGCCCACGAACAAATCGGTGGCGGGACGCATGATTTCACGCATCCATTTCGGTGCGATTTTGGCCATGAACAACGCTCCGGACAAGGCCAGCGGTACGGAGATAACGACGGAAACTAGCGTCATCAGCAAGGTGCTGTATAGAAACGGAAACGCTCCGAATTTATTTGAGCCTGGCGTCCAGTCGGTGGAGAAGAAAAACTCCAAAGGACTTACTCCCTGAAAGGTTTTTAATCCTTGCATCCCGACAAAAACAATGATAGAGAAAATGATGGCTGATACAAGAGCAGCACTCCCGACAAACACCCATCTCATGATGCTGTCTTGTCTATGTTGTCCTTGGGTCCATTTACTAACAATTGGACGGCTTTTGTTGTCTGAACTCGCATTTGATAGTTTGTCTGCTACGGAATTCACTGGGTTAATCCCCCTTTATTTAATACCACATGCCCTAAACATGTCATACCTTCATAATAGGACATGATTGTCATTGGATCGTTAATGAATTGTAAAGGGAATGTAAAAGTTTACGATTATGGCATCTAGAACAGCAAAAAGAGCGCCCGCATGTTTGCGTACGCTCTTGATGTGAGATTCAATTATTTTTTAAGCAAATCAGCAGGCAAGAATTTCAAATCGCGAACTTGTTTACCTTGGAATTCTTTGCTGGAGATATACTCGATGAATGCTTTAGCAGGATCTTTTGCTTCGCCTTTTGTATACATGTGCTCAACACCGAACAATTTGTAAGTGCCGTTTTTGATGTTGTCTTCAGAGAAAGCTACGCCATCGATTTTCAAAGCTTTTACAGTGTCATCGATGTAAGGAGTATCAACATAACCGATGGAGCTGGATTGGCCAGCTACCGCTGTTTTCATTGCGCCGCTGTTTTCTTGCGTGATTCCGTCTTTTGTGAAGTCTTTGCCATCAAGAATGATGTTTTTCACAAGTGTACGGGAACCGGAGCTGTCTGGACGGTGTACAAGAACGATTTTCGCATCGTTGCCGCCAACTTCTTTCCAGTTCGTTACTTTACCCATGTAAATGTCAGCTGCTTGTGCTTTTGTTACGTTATCTACTTTAACATCTTTGTTTACGATAAGTGCAAATGGAGCAATTGCTACTTGGTGGTCAACAAGACCTTTATCTTTATATTCAGCAGCAGGTTCTACGTCGGAGTTACCGATATCGGAAGTACCGTCAGCTACGTTTTTAATCCCTGTACCTGAACCGCCGGCTGTAACGTTGATCGTTACTTTCGGGTTCTTTTCCATGAACTCAGTTGCCGCTTGTTTAACTAGTGGAAGAAGTGCGCTTGAACCGGAAGCCGTGATTGTACCGGAAAGTTCTGTTTTAGGCGTATCAGTAGGCTTTGCCGACGCTGTTGCAGCAGTAGTTGCAGCAGGTGTTGTGGAAGCTCCGTTAGTTTCTGTTTTAGCTCCGCATCCAACCAATGACCCCATCATTAATACCGCGGAAAGTGTAAATGTAATCCCTTTTTTCGACATGAGCTTGAACATAGTCAGCATGTCCTCCTTTTATTTGTATGTTGCTTGTCTGGTTAGTTTCGATTTCCTTGTTTGTCTCTCGCAACTAACTTACAAATACATCTTAACAATCGAATGTAAATTTCAAACCCAAGAAACGTAAACGTAATGTAAAACTTTTTATAGTTCCTTTTTGCTAGATTTGTATGGTTGATTTTACATGTTATTTACACAGATCGACGCTTTAGTTAATAGAAGCCTCCTATATTAATAAGTAGAAACAAGAAATATATCAGATCTTGTCTATTTATGGAGGGATGAGTGTGAGTAAGTTATTCTTTTTCAATACGACCATGAGATCCAAATTAATCGCTAGTTTCAGTGGAGTGCTGCTAATCTTTCTAGCTGTTGCCTTTTTCAATCTCCACCAGGTTAATCAAATCAAACAACATTTGAAGGATCAGAATGACAAAGTCGCACTCAAAGTAATGGCACTTGAATTTAAGGAAATGGTTCAAGATATGAACATCATTGCCTCAGGGCTGGAGATTTCGAAGAAACCGGAATACATATTTAAATACAATGCGAAGCGTCAACCTTTTAATGATTACGTTAAAAAAATTGGCGATACCGCCGCTACGCCGGATCAACAAAAATGGCGCAGCCAATTGATCCAAGCCTCCGTAGACTACATAAACAACTTTGATTCTGCCGCACAAATGATTCAAGTTAATAATGGTACGAGCACGAAGGATTTAGAAATCAATCTGATGTATTTGTACAATGAGTCCCAGGATTTGAAAACGAGCATCTTCGACCTCGTCGACAAGTTTTATGTGACCTACTCAGAGTCTGCGGATCAAGCGATCCTTTCATCTACCGATGCCCTGGACAGCACCAGCCAAGTTATGATGTATGCCTCCGTACTGGTGCTTATCGTGACTGTCTTGATCGCTTTCATCCTTATCCGTTCTTTCGTCCGTCCGATTCAGAAACTGCAGAAAGCCGTTTCTCTAATCGCCGCCGGGGATCTGACGCATACCATTAACGCTGCCTCCAAGGACGAGCTCGGTCAGCTCAGTCAGAGCTTTGACCATATGATCCTGCAGGTTCGGCATATGCTTCATACGACTAAGGAGATCGCTTCTTCGTTAAGCGAACACTCGCATGAATTTCACCGCTTCTCGCAAATCACGGCGACCGCCAATTCGGATATTTTGAAGGCGATCCATGAAATATCGAAAGGCGCGGATGAGCAAGCCACGAAAACCGAGTCCAGCTCCTTCATCATTGCCGAGCTTGAATCGGAAATTCGCGACATTACGGCCTACACGCACGAAATGATTCGCGCAAGCGACGAGGCCGCCGCAGGCACGCTGCAGGGGGCAGGCTACGTCCGGGCGTTGAAAGCCTCGTCCGAACAGTCACAAGCTGTGCTGCACAAAGTTGATGCAGCGATGCAGACCTTAGCCGCCAGCTCGAAGCAGATTGGCGCCATCACACGTTCGATCACGGAGATCTCGACGCAAACGAACGTGCTGGCCCTCAATGCCGCGATTGAAGCGGCAAGGGCCGGGGTGCACGGCCGCGGCTTCTCCGTGATCGCGGATGAGGTTCGTCAGCTGTCGCAGCAGACGAACGATTCGTCCAAGACGATCAGCGGCATTACGCAGGCGCTGCAAGTACAAATCCAAGAGCTGCAAAGCTCGCTCTTGGAAGCAAGGGATTCTGCGGATACACAGAATCATCGCGTAGCGGACACGCTCAGCTCCTTCGAGCGCATCGAGCACTCCATGAATGGCATCAAGGAACAGATCGAGCACATTCATCTGAAAATCGAGCAAGCGCGTTCCAAGAACGATACGCTTGTTGACTCTGTTCAATTCGTGGCGGCGATTGCCCAGGAAACAGCCGCCGGCGTTGAAGAGGTCAACTCGACATCTACAGAGCAGGATGCCTCCATCCGCCGAATCGCGGAAGAGTCGGATGACATTCTTGCTTTAGCCGATCAATTATTTGCGGAAATCAGCAAGTTTCGGATTGGCGATACGGGCGTGAATCATACGCATGAGGCCGCGGCGGTAGTTCCTGAGGATGTTGAGGCTGCGGAGGCTGATGCAGAAGCAGATGATGATGCAGACGAAACAGAGAGGGATATCGAGGATCATTCTTTTAGTGGCAATGGTGCTGATAAGCCCGCCCCTGAAGGAGCGCAGGAGAAGAAAGAGCCGGCGATTGTCGGGTAAACGAATAAAGGACCTAGGGATTTCCCTAAGGTCCTTTATTTGTTCCCCTGCACCCCTAAAGCGGAACTACAGGGCACTATTTTTACCCAAAACGGATAGTTTCTGTTTCGAGGGGAACTACGATCCCCTATTTGGCGATGTAGGTATGATTTCGGAGTAGTTTGAAAGAATAGCATACTATAGTTCCTCTTTCTAGCTCCTTCGCAGCAAAATAGCCGGAATAGCACCCTGTAGTTCCCTTATGCTTCTAAGTTTTCGCTCTCCCTTGAGCTTGCCTTTGCTTTTTACCTCATCCTATCTCGCAATCGCATCCGTTGCTTTAATGTTGCGCAGGATGCTGACTTCGACACGGCGGTTCTGGGCCCGGCCTTCCGTCGTATCATTCGAGGCAATCGGGCGGTATTCCCCGTATCCGACAGAGGAGTACGAAGACGGGTTGATTTTACCGTTGTTCAACAATATTTTCATAAAATTAACGGACCTTTTCGCGCTCAAATCCCAGTTCGTTTCAAAATCCGCCCGGTGAATCGGGATGTTATCCGTATGTCCTCCCACTTCAACCTGATAGCCCGGATAATTCGCCAGCATGTCCCCTATGGACACAGCCAGCTTCTGCGAATCTTGCTTGATCGTCGCCGATCCGGAATCAAACAGCGCGCGGTCACTGATCGTAATCGTCAATTTCTCGTTATCCAGCTTCGTCGTCAACTGCTCGTTCAACTGATTATCTTTGATGAAAGCATCCATGCTTTTCTTCAATTCTTCCAGATCTTTCTCTTCCTTCTGCAGTTTGGCCGCCAGTTGGCTGTCCGTTTTGCTTTGCTCTTTCGCCTCTGGGTTCTGGTTCTTGTTATTGTTTTTCGTAGAGTTCGCCGCATTATCAATAGGAACTATATGAGAAACTGCGAAGGGCGCTTCCCCGCCCGTGAACGCATTGTTTAAGGACCTCATAATGGAGTCGTATTTCTTCGAATCCAACTGGCTGGAAGCAAATAGAATGATAAATAGAGCTAGAAGCAAAGTAAGCAAGTCCGCATAGGGAATGAGCCAGGATTCATCAACGTGTTCTTCATGGTCCTCATGCTTCTTCTTTTTACTCACTGCGGAGCGGCCCCTTTCTCTTCTTCGTCATACGACGCGCGTTCGTTGTTGGCTACGAAGATCATCATTTTTTGCTTCACAGAGTTGGCGGAAACACCGGATTGAATCGAGAGCAAGCCTTCAACCACCATAAGTTTAATTTCAACTTCCTTCTTGGACTTCTGTTTTAGCTTGTTGGCAAAAGGGTGAAAAACAACGTATCCCAGAAAAATCCCGAACATTGTCGCAACGAATGCCGCTGAAATCAGATGCCCCAGCTTCTCTACTTCACTTAAATTACCCAGGGCAGCAATCAAACCTACAACGGCGCCCAAAACGCCGAGTGTCGGTGCATATGTACCGGCTTGCGTAAAAATACCTGCGTATTTCTTATGTCTCGCTTCCATTTCGGCAATATCCTCAAGCAGGACGTCGCGCACGAAATCAGGATCATTTCCGTCGATAATGAGGCGCATACCGCTTTTCATAAAAGGATCCGACAGCTCCTCCGCTTGTTTCTCAAGAGAAAGCAAGCCTTCGCGACGCGTAATGGATACCCATTCGATAAACGTATTGATCAGTTCTTTTTTAGGCATTAATTTTTGTTCGGTAAAAATGATTTTTAACAGCGCAGGAATCTTCTTAATTTCTTCCAATGAAAACGCAATAAATAAGGCCGAAGCTGTTCCACCGAAAATGATGAGAGCAGCAGCAGGATTCAGAAGCGCCGCCAAACTCGCTCCTTTTAACACCATACCTACACCAATCGATATAAACGCTAAAACAATTCCAATTAATGATGATTTCTCCATCTTCCAGGCACCCTCTTATCTCTAATAATTGAAGCCGTGTCAGAAGCTCTCCATAATTCGACAAATAGATCTTCTATGTATATAATGATAGGTTTTATTGCTAAAAATTACAATCTATTTTGCTGAAACATAGGACCGCAGACATGTATTTTTTGTGAAAATTAATGATATTTGACGAATTCTGGCGGCTTTCTCCAGACTAATTTATACTTGAGGATAAGCAACTCCTGCAAAAATCGATATCCCCATATGAAAAGACGATGGTATGATTAGGTAGCAGGTTAGGAAACGATAGAGAAGTAGCATACATAAAGGAGCGATGATCTTGGAGAAACGAATGTTTGGCCGGACGGGGCAGCAATTTCCTCTACTCAGCTTTGGCGCGCAGCGCATCGTAGACGAGCACAACTGTACGGAAGAAGAAGCGATTGCGATTGTGAATCGCGCGATTGACGAAGGCATTACGTATTTCGATACAGCGCCGAGTTACTCCAAAGGCCAATCGGAAGAAAGACTCGGCAAAGCGTTAGCGCTGCATGGCCGCAGAAAGGATGTCTGGATTGCGACCAAGACGCACGATCGAACCAGAGACGGTTCATTGAAGCTGCTGGAAGAGAGTCTCAAACGGCTGCAAACGGATCATGTGGATGAATGGCGCTTGCACAACATCATGACGATGGAAGAGCTGGACAATTGCTTTGCCAAGGGCGGGGCTCTGGAAGCTTTGCTTGAAGCCAAAGAACAAGGCATGATCAAGCATATATCAATCAGCGGACATACGAACCCCCGCGTTCAGTTGGAAGCGATCGACCGGTATCCGTTCGACAGTGCGCTTGTCGCCCTCTCAGCGGCCGATCACCTCGTATACAGCTTCGCGCATGAGTTTCTGCCCAAGGCGAATGAGAAGGGCATCGCTGTTATCGGTATGAAAGTGATGGCGCTCGGCAAGCTTGCCCCTTGGTATGAGAAGGCGCTGCAATACACGTTCTCTCTGCCGATTGCTACCTCTATCGTCGGCATGGAATCGATGGAGCAGCTGGAGAAGAATCTGGCTATCGCCAATAGCTTTAAGCCAATGACTGAATTAGAGCAGCTGGACTTCCTGAAGGAGATTATGCATCTAGCCAATCCGGATGTACTGCGCTGGAAATCAACCGACTGGGTGTCGGGAGAATGGTACGTTCGGTAGAAGCGTTTCAATTAACCGCCTGATAAAAAATTATAGGCTGTCCCCAGTCATGTCTATGACTTGTGGGACAGCCTTTTGTGCAAGTAGTGCCTTATTCGATAATCAACGCATATACGATGCCGGGACCATGCACACCAATGGTCAAATCGTTCTCGATATCGGCGGACCGACTCGGACCGGAGATGAAATGAATGCCTGCGGGCCGCTCGCCTACAGCAAGCTCGTCAAAAGGCCGCAGAACTTCGCCCAGCTTCGTCCGGAGCCGATCCACCGGAATGATCGCGATGAACGTCGTCGGCAGCAGGCTGACGCTTCTGCCTCTCGTCGCGTCGGACGTGACCACTAGCGAGCCGGTATAGGCTACGGCGTGCTCGACAGCGACGATGCCGATATCTGCGCCGGCCGCTTTGGCGACTAGCTCGTCTTTGGCCTCAGCACCGGAGTCTTGCGCGTTCCACACGGTCATGTCGGTGTCCGTCTCTTCAGCCAGCGTCGCACGCAGCATCTCCAGCTCCGCCTGATCCTGCATGATCAAGTGCTTCGCCTGCGTTTTAGCGATAAAATCTATAATAAACGCTCCCGCTTCCTCCATGCCCGACAAGCGTTGGGCGTGTCCGCCGGCTTTTTGCCAGTTCGTCATGAACAGCTGGATCCGCTCCTCCATCGGGAGGTTGACTTCCTCCCAAAAAGCCGGAGCTCCCTTCATAGGGTGCGCCGGAGCGGTCTGCAAAGGCTTTGCTCTGCCCAGGCGCGTCGCAATATTAGCGAAGAACGCCTCCTGCTTCTTGAGCGCTTCTTCCTGCAGTTGATGTAGAAATGCCGCATCCGATTTAGCCATGATGTTGTCCTCCTCCGCCGTTTTTGCGGTCAGCCACCAGCTTCTCCATGCGCGCTTTCATGACAGCGTCAAGCTCGGGAAAGGTACCTTCCAGCCCCTGTTCAATGTCTTTCCACGATTCGCGGAACGTCTTCTTCGCCATACTTGGCGCGTAACGATACGAATTCCACCCTTTGAGCGGCCCGATTCGCGCTTTAATATGACCGTCGCGGACGAGCAGCTTTTGCCCGACGCGACCGAGCTTAATGAGCGCCTTTACGCGCTTCGCGTCGGACATGAGGAAACGAAAGCCTTTCATGCCCACTTTCTCGGCAAAATCCGTCGATCCCCGCTCTACTTTACGCTGGCGAAGGTAGACGAGCATATCATGCAGCGGAATTTTCACCGGGCACGCCTCATAGCAAGCGCCGCAAAGGCTGGAAGCGTTCGCGATGTCGTCCCATGTGTCGACATTTTTGTTCAAAGCCGGCGTCAGCACAGCCCCGATCGGGCCGCTGTACACGCCTCCGTAGGCGTGACCGCCGATATGGCGGTACACCGGGCAGGCGTTCAAGCAAGCGCCGCAGCGAATGCAATTCAGCAATTCCTGGAACTCCGGATCGCCGAGCTGCAGCGATCGTCCGTTATCCAGGATAATGATATGCATCTCCTCGGGGCCATCGCCGTCCTGCTTGCGCTGCGGACCGGAAATGACAGACATGTACACCGTCAGCTTCTGTCCGGTCGCCGAACGCGGCAGCAGCGTCGCCATGACTTCGAGATCGTCCAGCGTAGGAATGATGCGTTCCATCCCCATGAACGTAATCTGTGTCTTCGGGATGGTGCTCACCATTCTGGCGTTCCCTTCATTCTCGAAGAGGACCATGGAGCCTGTTTCGGCAATGGCAAAATTGCAGCCCGTCATCCCGATGTCGGCTTCCAGGAATTTCTCGCGCAGCTTCCTGCGCACATACCCGGCCAAAATCCCGGTATCCGGCTCTAATTTTTCCCCTGCGTCCTCGGAGAGAAGGTCTGCGATCTGGTACCGGTTTTTGTGAATCGCCGGAATAATGATATGCGACGGCGTTTCGCCGGCAAGCTGAATGATGTATTCGCCGAGATCCGTCTCAATCGCCTCGACGCCGATTTCCTCAAGCGCATGGTTAATGTGCAGCTCCTCGGAGACCATCGACTTGGACTTCACGACACTCTTCGCCTTTTTGTGCTCGGCAATCTGCATCGTCAACCGGACAGCGTCGGCCGCATCGGCTGCGAAATGAACGTGTACCCCCTGGGCCCTTGCATTTTCAACAAATTTGCCAAGGTAGTAGTCAAGGTGCGCAATCGTATGCAAGCGAATTTCCCGTCCGCGCTCACGCCACTCTTCCCAATTCCCGTGCTCTGCGGCCGCTGCCAGCTTCCCGTTCTTCAGCCGCTCCGTCGTAAATTTCACCGCGTTGCGCAAGAAATCGTTGTTCAAGGCAATCTTGGATCTGTCCTTCACCGTTCCGCTTGGTTTATGCTCGCTCATGGGCAAGTTTCACTCCCTCAGCCAATAATTCCGCCAAATGCATCACCTTCACGGGTTTCCCGCGGTAGGACAAATTGCCGGCAATATTCATTAAACAGCCCATGTCGAGTCCAACGAGCACTTCGGCTTCCGTCTCGAGCACGTGATCGGATTTCTCCGAAACCATCGCACCGGAAATATCGCACATTTTGACCGCAAAAGTACCGCCAAACCCGCAGCAATCCTCTGCATGAGGAAGCGGCAGCAGCTCCATGCCGCGAACGTTTTGCATCAGCTGCATCGGTTCGGCTTTAACGCCCAGAAGCCGGCTGCCGTGGCAGGACGGATGATAGGTCACCTTGTGCGGGAACTCGGCCCCGACATCCGTAACGCCAAGCACTTGCACGAGGAACTGCGTGAATTCATATGTTTTTTCAACGAGACGGTTCGCGCGCGCCAGTTGAACAGGATCATTTTCGAAAAGCTTCGGATAATAATGATGAATCATACTTGTACAGGAGCCTGAAGGCGATATGACAAAATCGCTGTCTTCGAAAGCCTCCAGCAGCGTTAACGCAGAACCTCGCGCCTCATCCCAATACCCGCTGTTAAAAGCGGGCTGGCCGCAGCAGGTTTGCATCGCGGGGAAGTCCAGCTTGACTCCGTATCTGGCAAGCAACTGAACGATAGACTCGCCAACCTTGGGATAGACAAGATCGCTGAGGCACGTAATGAACATCGATACTTTCATGTTGCAGCTAACTCCCTTCCTGAATCGTTCCCTCCACAGAGGCATTTGGCTATATAAAAAACCATCCTCAGTACGGGAGAACATACTGGAGATGGAAGGAACAATGTCGATTACTCTTTATCTAATTGGATGACATGCACACCTTTTTCGCGAATGGAGTCCAAGTCTTCCTTATTCGTTTGTCCGTCAGTAATGACATGCTTAATTTCCGGCCAAGCCGCCACCTGCGTTAAAGATTGCATGCCGAATTTGCTGTGATCCGCCAGCAGGTACGTTTCGTCGGCAATGGAGATCATTTTGCGCTTAATGAGCGCTTGGAGCTCGTTCGACTCGCTGGTGCCGCGTTGGATATGAACGCCTTTGCAGGACAAGAACAGCTTGTGGACGTGGTACATGTCCAGCGATCTCTCCGCCAGTGGTCCTACGTAGGACAACGACTTCGGAGAAAGCAGGCCTCCGGTTGAAATAACTTGAATCTTTTCCTTGCCGCTGACCTCAAGCGCAACCTTCATCGAATTCGTCAAGATGGTCAGAGGCATATCGGGGATCAATTTGGCCATGTACCAAGCTGTTGTGCTCGCATCCAATATGATTCTGTCACCCTCGCGAATATGCGATACCGCTTCCTTCGCAATGCTGTTCTTGAAATCGGCATGTGCCGTCTCCCTTTCCAGGAACGGGACTTCCGACTGCGCTTCCTTCACACTGACTGCGCCGCCATGGCTGCGCATCAGCTTGCCTTCGCTTTCCAACCGGTCCAAATCCCGCCGGATCGTTTCTTCCGTCACTTGACACAGCTCGCTGAGCTCTGTCACGCGAATGCTTCCTCTTTCATTAACTAACTGAACGATTCTCTGCCATCTTTCCGCTACCAGCATCGTCTTCCCTCATTTCATCCTCGATCGGGACGCCACCTGACAAAATGTTTCATACGCCGCCTGCCAACCCGCGCCATCCTCGGGGATGTACGTTTTGACCGGGAACGAATTCCGAATCAGCTTCCTGGCTTCGCGCAAATTCGCGATATACCCTAATGCTATCCATTGTACTACAAGGTTTCCTAAGGCACTACCCTCGACAGGTCCTGCCCAAACCTCGCGCTCTATAGCACTCGCTGTAAATTGACAGAGCAGTTCATTTTGGATGCCTCCGCCAACGATATGAAGGCCGGCGTACGTTTTACCCGTGAGCTGTTCGGTCCGCTCCAGGACAAACCGGTATTTGAGAGCCAGACTTTCTAAAATAGCACGCACGATCTCCCCTTCGTTCTGCGGCTGAGCCTGCTGCGTTTCCCGGCAATACTGCTGAATTTGCTTCGGCATATGCGGCGGATTGAGGAACATGTCGTCATCCGGATCAATGAAGAATTGGAACGGCTTCGCCTGCCCGGCAAGCTGGACGAGCTCGGAGAAGCTCATTTTGTTGCCTTCTTTATCCCACGTACGTTTGCACTCCTGAATCAGCCACAAGCCCATAATGTTCTTGAGCAGCCGGTTCGTACCATACACGCCGCCTTCGTTCGTAAAGTTCCATGCCAAGGCCTGTTCCGTCAGGACCGGCTCCATCGTTTCAGTGCCCAGTAAGGACCAAGTGCCGCAGCTTAAAAAAGCAAAATCATCGTCAAGCGCAGGAACGGCGGCCACGGCAGAGGCCGTATCATGCTCGCCGACGGCTATCACAGGGATGGAAGCAACATCAAGCTCCTGGCAGATGTCTTCGGTTAATGAACCTACACGTGTGCCCGATGGAACCGGATTGAGGAACAGATCCGATGGAAGTTCAAGCCGCTCCAGAAGTTCCGTATCCCATGTCATCGTTGTCGCATTCAAAAGCTGTGTCGTCGTGGCATTCGTGAACTCGCTATGTTTTTCGCCTGTTAAGAAGTAGCGGAGCAAATCGGGAATCATCAAGAACGTTTCAGCGCGTTCGAGCAGCTCCGGATTTCTCTCGTTGATCGCAGCTAACTGAAAAATCGAGTTGAATTGCAGGAATTGCAGCCCTGTTTTGGCATAAAGCTCCTCGCGTCCGACGGTTGCGAACACCTTCTCCATGATATGGTCGGTCTGATGATCGCGATAATGGTACGGATTGCCGAGCAGCTCGCCATTCTTGGAGAGAAGCCCGAAATCTACCGCCCAGGAATCGATGGCCAAGCTTTCAATCTCCGTGTATCCCAAATGCTTGGTTTGTAAAATGCCTTGTTTCAACTCATGAAACAAGCGCAAAATGTCCCAGTGAAGGCGGTCCCCCACCTGCACCGGATCATTCGCAAAGCGGTGAATTTCCTCGATCGTCACTTGGCCCGCTTCAGCATCAAGGCGTCCGACGATCGCTCTGCCGCTGCTTGCTCCCAAATCAAAGGCCAGAACGCTTGAGGGTTTGCTCACCAGCTCGCACCGCCTTTGCCCCTAACATTGATGCTTTCGTCGTAGCCGCTCTCCAGATACGCTTTCATCGGATCGACAGGCACGCCAATCTCTTCGCGAACAGCATGCAGCAGCGGCGTAACATCGAATTCGAACGCTTTGCGAACCGCATCTTCTGCGCCTAGAACGTCTTGACGCTCTTGAGCGTCTTTCACTTCGTCGAGGTTGATGAGAAGAGCTTTTGCATATTGAGTTTGAACGTTCAGTACGGAACGCAGCATCGCAGGAATTTTGCGCTCGATATTATGGCTTTGATCGATCATGTACGCGATGTTGTTTGCGGCTTGACGGATTTGCGGATTTTTATCGTTGGCTGCATCAATAATTTGGTAGAAAATCAGGAACAGCTCGTAAGGGTTCACGGAGCCTACGATCAAGTCGTCATCCCCATATTTGCGGGAGTTGAAATGAAAGCCGCCGAGTTTATTTTCATCTAATAAATAAGTCACGATATGCTCGATATTCGTACCTTGCGGATGATGGCCTGTGTCTACAAGCACTTCCGCTTGAGGACCCAATTTGTTAGCCATATTGAACGCCATGCCCCAGTCCGCCAAATCCGTGTGGTAGAAAGCCGGCTCATAGAATTTATATTCAATCAGCATGCGCATGCTTGGCGTCATAGCGTCGTACATTTCTTTGAGCGCCTCATACATCCAAGTTTTGCGTGCGCGAATATCGACTTGCCCCGGGTAGTTGGAACCGTCAGCAAACCATAGGCTCAAAATGTCGGAGCCTACTGTTTTGGCGATGTCCACGCACTCCAGCAAATGATCCGTCGCTTTGCGGCGAATCGCTGCGTTCGAATTCGTCACGCTTCCGAAAATATAATCATCTTCTTGAAAAAGGTTAGGGTTCACCGCACCGATGGAAACGCCAAGATCAGCCGCATGCTGCTTCAGCTTCGCGTAATCGTCCACTTTATCCCAAGGAATGTGGATGGCCACCGACGGGCAAACGCCCGTCAGCTTATGAACCTGCGCCGCATCCTCGAACTTCTCGAAAGGATTGCGGGGCACGCCGTTTTGCTTATACACTTTGAAGCGAGTTCCGGAATCTCCGTAACCCCAG
Source organism: Paenibacillus sp. FW126-R14 (assembly GCF_058789495.1). Taxonomy (NCBI): domain Bacteria; kingdom Bacillati; phylum Bacillota; class Bacilli; order Caryophanales; family Paenibacillaceae; genus Paenibacillus; species Paenibacillus sp. FW126-R14. The sequence goes on from NZ_JBYTBS010000045.1 coordinate 41,221, forward strand.
GATGGGGTTTCTACTTTGAGGGCTTTCAGCTTGGCTTTGACAGCCGCCAGGTCAATCCCTCTATTTGCTTGCTGTTCTTCAAACAGCGCATATGCTTTATCGCTCATCGGATAATAGCCTCCTTTTGGATATGGAACGGATTAGCGGGTGAATGCAGCCGGAACGCCGCCGTCAACGGTGAGCATGCAGCCCGTCGTTTTCTCTGCTTTGGAAGAAGCGAAGTACACGATTGCTTCCGCAACGTCTTTCGGGAAAATATTGACAAGCAGCGTCGTTCTTTTGCGGTAGTGCTCTTCCAGTTGGTCCGGTTCGATGCCGTAAGCCGCAGCGCGCTCATTGCGCCAGTTGGAGTTCCAAATCGTCGAACCTTGCAGAATTGCATCCGGCAATACGGAGTTCACGCGAATGCCGTATTCCCCGCCCTCAGCTGCGATGCAGCGCGCCAAGTGAATTTCAGCCGCTTTCGCTGTTGAGTAAGCAGAGGCATTTTTACCTGCAAATACAGAGTTTTTGGAGCCGACGAATACCATGCTGCCGCCAACGCTTTGTTTTTTCATAATTTTAAACGCTTCTCTGGCTACCAGGAAATAGCCTGTGCTGAGCACGTTCATGTTCAGGTTCCACTCTTTGAGGGAAGTTTCGTCAAAAGGACTTGATGTCGCAAGACCCGCATTGTTCACGATGATGTCAACCCCGCCGTAGCTGAGGATCGAGTCGCGGTATGCCGCCTCCACTTCTTCTTCCTTCGTGACGTCCATTTTGACGGCGATGGCTCTGTTTTCGCCATACTGCTCGTTAAGTTCTGCCGCTAATTTCTGTGCGCCTTCGAGATTCAGGTCAGCCAGCACGACGTGCGCGCCGTCTTTGAGGAATTGACGGGCTGTTACGCTTCCGATTCCGCCTGCGCCGCCAGTGATAAAAGCGATTTTGCGGGAAAATTCCGCTTCTGCAGGAGCAAGCGTCAATTTGTATAATTCAAGTGGCCAGTATTCCACGTTGTAGGACTCGTTTTCGCTTAAGGAAACGAATGTTCCAAGAGCCGTTGCGCCTCTCATTACGGAAATCGCACGGTGGTACAGCGCGCCGCTTACTTGCGCCATGGCCCAGCTTTTGCCCGTGTTGATCATCCCGATTCCCGGGATCAAAATAACGCGTGGAGCCGTTTCAAAAATCACGTCGCCTTCATTTTTGTTGCGCTCGAAGTACGCTTTGTACTCTTCTTTGTATGCTGAGATGCCTGCTATTAGAGCCTCGGTTAAGGAAGCGGCATCGCGGGAATTCGGATTCCAGTCGATGTAAAGCGGCTTCATTTTCGTGTGAACAAGGTGATCCGGGCAAGCTGCGCCAACTTGGGATAGGACAGCTGCATCCTTGCTGTTTACGAACTTCAAAACATCGTCAGCGCTGTCTACGGTAAGAATCATTTTCTTCTCTTGGGAAACAGCTCCGCGAGCGATTGGCAGCACTTGCGCCAAGATGTCGCTGCGCTCGGACTCGGAAAGGGACTCGTATTTGGAGCCGCCATACAGGCTATCTTCATTAACACGCGCTTCGATAAAGCTCTCAGCTTCATTGATGATCGCCAGCGTTTTGAGGTAGCTTTCCTCGGACGTTTCGCCCCATGTAACCAGACCGTGCTTCTCCATCAGCACCAGCTCGGCTTGCGGATTGTTTCTTACGCCTTCGGCGATCATCTTGGACAGTGTAAAGCCAGGACGTACGTAAGGTACCCATACGAAGCGGTCGCCATAAATTTCTTTCGCCAGCTCACGGCCGTTATGCGAGCAGCACAGCGAAATAATCGCATCCGGATGCGTGTGATCCACATGTTTGAACGGCAGGAACGCGTGCAAAAGCGTCTCAATCGAAGCGCGTGGATGCTTGCTGTCGATCATGCAGTTGACTAGGTAAGCGACCATTTCCTCGTCGGACATTTCGTCTCTTTCGTACAAAGGACGGATGTCTTCCATGCGAAGACCTGTGAAATTCTTCGCTTTCATCGTCGCAAGGTCGGAACCGCTTCCTTTGACCCACATAACTTCAACGTCACGGCCGCGGAAATCCTTCTCGATCGTTTTGTAAGACGTATTGCCCCCGCCCCAGTTAGCTACTGCGCGATCGGTCCCCAGTAAGTTGGAACGGTACACCAGTTCCTCGACGCCTTTTGAAACGCTGCTTGCTTTTTCTGCTTCCCACAAATTCGCAACCATAAATACCCTCCTAATATAGGGATCCTTGAGCGCTGCTCAAAGTCTCTCCTCTTCACATCCCATGAAGTTGTGTTTGTTTTTGATGGATTCATCGTAACACATCTTTGTTTATTTTTGAATCATTATTTTTATTTTTGTTTTTCTTTGGTCGGAGGAAGAAAAAAACACCCCCATTGGGCGGCAATGGAGGTGTGAGTTGCTTATATGGGGATGCTCTGATTTCTCTCGGTAACGCTGTAAAACATGATTATCTCTGCCGGATATCCACCACAAGCCAGCACATCTCACCTTAGCACTCTAACCAATCGCCCTTCCGAGCGAGCCTTCCCCTCCCAATTTACCAAAAAGATACCCACACAAATAAAAGCACCGCCCAAGCTGACATACCAGGCGACTTTCTCGCCAAGCAGCAGCCAGCTGGAAAGGAGGCCGAACACCGGGACTAGAAACAAAAAGGCGCTCGTTTTGGCCGGGTCTCCGCTGCGGAGCAAATAAAACCATAAGACGAATTGAACGATCGATCCCATGATAACAAGCCAAAGCACCACGGATACCGACGCAGCAGCAAATACAAAATACGGATGCTCCGTCCCTGCACTCAGAAGGAGAAGCGCAATCCCCCCTGCAAGCATCTGATAAGCAGCCAGTACGTTCATATCAAACTCAGCACCCCACCGCTTAATGAGCAGCGTAGATGCAGCAAAAAAGACAGCTCCGGCAAAGCCGATCAAAGTACCCACTTGGAAATTCATCTGCAGTCCGAAGGTAATGACGACGCCGAGAAAACCAAATGCTACGCCGAACCATTGACGCCCGCGGTACTTGGCTCCCATAAAGAAAGTCCCCAGCACGATAACGAGCAGCGGGTTCGTACAAGTAATAATCGAGGATTCGCCCGAGCTAATCCAATGCATGCTGTAATAGGCGCAGCCCATCACGCCGGCAGATTGAATCAGGCCGATCAACGCCGCTTTCCCCCACATCGAGCCAACGGGACGGGGCTTTTTCCAAACGATAGCAGCGAGTATCCCCCCTGCCAGAACAAACCGAATGCCCATCAAAAAGAAAGGCGTCGCATAAGCCATCCCCACTTTCCCAACGGGAAAAGAAATCCCCATGATTAAGGTTGTGACAAGTATTAGTGCCATATATTTATATTTATTCATCCTAAAAAGCCTCCCTATCAACAAGTTGATTCCATTGTAAAGGAGGTTTAAAATTATGTATAATGATTACTATGGATACTCAACATCAGAAAAAGTGATACCAAAATCACCGCGATACGGAGGCTCAAAACAATGGAAAGCGCAGATTTGCGAGTGTTTCAAATGGTTGCACGTGAAGGCTCCGTGACCAAAGCGGCCGGACGGCTCGGTTATGTACAATCCAACATTACCGCTCGTATACAGCAGCTGGAGTCAGAGCTGCAGACAGTTCTCTTTTTCCGGCATAACCGGGGCATGTCCTTAACATCCAACGGAAAAACGCTGCTCGCTTATGCCGATAAAATCGTCGGCCTGCTGGACGAAGCTGTCCTGGCCATGTCTTCCTCCGCCGAACCCAGCGGTCCGCTTTTGATAGGCTCAACACAGACGGCTGCTGCGGTCAGGCTTCCCAAACTGCTTGCCTTCTACTACGAACAGCATTCCAATGTTCAGCTCTCTTTGACGACAGGACATTCCCAATTTTTAATGGAAAAAGTGCTTCGGTACGAGCTCGATGGCGCGTTCATCGGCTGTTCCTGCACACATCCTGACCTGCAGTCTATCCCGGCATACGAAGAGGAATTGGTTGTCGCGGCCGGACCTCAAACAGCCAGTCTCGATGAAGCTTTAAAGAAGCCCATCCTAGTCTTTAGCCCGGGCTGCTCTTATCGTGACGTTTTGGAACAGTGGCTGCAATCCGTCGGCACACCGCATCCGGTCATCATGGAATTCGGCATGCTGGAAGCCATTATAGGCGGCGTATCCGCTGGACTAGGGATTTCGCTCATGCCCAAAGCCGTCACGCACAAACATGAGGTAGAAGGTTTACTTCGCACATTTGCGATTCCTCAACCATACCGCTTTATCAAAACTGAATTTATTACGCGCAAAGATGCCTTTGTCAGCAGCTCGCTTAACGCATTAATCGGTATGATCCCAGGAGATGCCGGAGCTTAGAGCGATGTGCTCTTTAGATTTCCTGATAGTCCGTATCATGCATGGGGGCGTCCATATCTCCCCACTGATCTCCTTGCTGGTCCCCCTGCTCATCTTCTGCGACATTTTGCAGATCGGCGGCATTGATTGTTATGATCGGGTAGGTGTGTGCGGCCGCCAACTGCGCAGCCTGCAGCTTCATAAACTTCGGCGATCCTTCCGTTTCCTCATCGTACACCAGCAGAATGCCGTCCGAATTGCGCAGCAGGAACTTGTCCCGCTCTTTGAACTGCCACGGCCCTTCATACTTGGTCTTCGTGATGCTGTTGACATAATTCGCCCGATTCATGACGCTGCTGTAGCAGCTCTTCTTCTCGTCGCTCCATTTCTCTTCCTGCTCCAAAAAAGGCGTAATGACAGCCAATTTCAGCTGCGGAAAAGTACTCTCTCTTAGTTCAAGGACAGCCTCGGCCGCCCACAGTTCAACGCCCCATCCACCGCTGACAACGACCCATTCCAGTCCCTCTTCAATCAGCGGAGTGAGTCTTTTTTGAATGGCTTTTTTTATAATCGGGATACCCGGATGTTTTAAAGAAAAAATGCCCAGCTCGGATGCTTTATAGCCCGTAATTAAGATTCGTTTCAGAAAGCCCACCACCTTGTAAACTCTTCCTACAGGGTAGCACAGATAGCATGCGATAGAAAGCAAAAAGAGCCGCCGGTTAATGACCGGACAGCTCTCTTTCCATAGCCTCCACAAGCCATGGATACGCCTGGCTTCCATTCACTTCGTGTTTGCCCTCGTACAAATGAACCCCTAAATTCTCAGCCGCGCCCGCTTCTGCGTACAAGCCCCGCAAATACTGAACCGCGGCTTCCGCCGTTGCAACAGGGAAAATCGGATCCTGTTTGCCTGAAGCAATGAACAGCGGACGCGGAGCTATGAGCCCCATGAATTCAGGCAGCTCCCCATACGCCAGCGCGCCGGGCAAGTAGTTGTCGATGCAGTGGCGGACATGCATAATGCTGCCTTTGAATGTATTGGCGAAAGCGCATAGCACCACCGCTTTGACCCGTTCGTCCATGGCCGCGGTGTATGAAGCGATCAAGGCGCCTCCGGAGAAGCCGAAACAACCCACACGGCCGCCGTCAACATCATCGCGAGACAGCATATAGTCGATGGCGCGCTGCGCCTCCTGCACGCGCAGCCCTGCCAGCGATATGCCGTACAGCAGCAGATGGGAGGCAAGCGATTGGCAGGATGAGCTGCCAACCTTTCCTTCCTTGAGATCATCAGCCAATCGGCGATCGCCGAAACCGATGATCTCAGGTACCATCACAATGAAGCCGCGCCTCACTAATTCAAGCGCATAGTTGCCATGGGAATCCGGTTCTCCCGTGTTTTCGGAGCCATCCTGATGCATGCCGGCAATCTGCCTGCTGCCATAACCATGCCCGTGCAGAGCAAGCACCGCTCTTGACGGCCCCTTTTTCCCCTTAGGTATAAGGACGTAAGCGGGGACGCGGAATCCCAACACCGTACCGAACTCGATGCGCTCGCGAATGTGATCTTCCCGCTCAGTCCGCTCAAGAAGAACAGGAAGAAGCTCATCTTCCTTCTCCATCCCTATTTGCAAAGAGTCGGCTAACCCTTGTTTCAGCCTGTCTCTCGTCTGGCCGGCAGTCTCTTGCTGCAGCTGCGCTTGACGCTTTTGCTCATAGGAATGATAAAGCTTCTCCATAACAGCATCTGGATTCCACATACAATCCCCTCACTCTCATCCGCTAAAACGTGACTAATTTATCAACGGCAACCGGTTGTCCCGTACGCAGTGAAATATTGCCCGCGATGCCTGTAAGAATGGACATCGCACCGTCCACATGGGATGCCGCTCTTTGGAACCGGTCGTCAGACGCTTTCTCGAAAATATCGCGAAGCAGCACAGGATCGCCGCCGCCGTGACCGCCAACGCCTTCTTCGATATGAACCTGATAAGGAGCCGCGAACATCGGGAATACTTTAATCGTTTTTTCCTGCAAAGCGCCTTCGTCTTCTTTTTTGCCGCCGGAATTCACGTAGGATTTCTCAACGACCTTCATCTCAATGCGGCCCTTGCTGCCGTTGATTTGCACGTTGAAGCCTTCCCATGGCATATAGGCATTCAAGGAATAGGTCAGGATTGCTTTGTTTTTGTAACGAACCATTACGCCCATCGTATCTTCAATATTAATGCCGTCGCCGAAAACGCTTTGATCGCGCTGGTAGCCGTCTTCATGCTCCGCATCCAAATACAGGCCTTTGAGGTGCTCATTCTGATCCAAATGGAGGGCAAAAGGATCTCCTTTCGCGTTTTCGTTCCCTGTGGCGCGTTGGTAGAACTTCGTTTCTCCGCGCTTCTCGGCATTTTCCCGGCCGTAAAACATTAAGCCGCCCATCGCAAAAACCGTATCAGGACGCGTCCCCAGCCAAAAATTCACCAAATCAAAATGATGCGTAGATTTATGCACCAGCAGCCCGCCGCCATTGCGCTTATCCCGGTGCCATCTGCGGAAATAGTCTGCTCCGTGCTCCGTATTCAGCAGCCATTCGAAATGCACGGAATGCACGTCGCCAATCGTTCCATCCATAATCAGCTCACGGATTTTCGTATTGTGCGGAGCGTAACGGTAATTGAAGGTCACGCGAAGCTGACGGCCCGTCCTTTTAATCGCGTCGAGAATTTCTTGGCATTTCTCTTCATCCACCGTCATCGGTTTCTCTGAAATCACATCGCACCCTAGCTCCATCGCTTTAATAATATACGTATGATGCGTACGGTCAACCGAGGTTACAATCACGTAATCCGGCTTCTCTCTGCGGATCATCTCTTCGAATTCATTTGCTTTATACGTTGGAACCGCCTTATATTCATATTTGTTTTGCAGCAAACCGTTTGTAAAATCCATTCTCGTTTGATTAACATCGCAGATCGCAACCAACTCTGATGTATCTTGGAAATCTCTCACGATAGCGCCATAGAAAAACTCAGCCCGTCCTCCGGTGCCGACGATTGCATAACGTTTTTTCATACTGATTTAACCCCTCTCGAGAATAAGTTTTCTTACCTCAAGATTAATACAATATTTGCTGCGTTTCTATTCAAATCTTATCTATTCTCTTTCAATCCTTGCATATTTTGCTATAATGAGAGTACATTTATTTTGGCATGACCGAGAGGTGTCCCTTGTGATCCAATACGAAATCGAACGACTGCGAAGAGAGCGCCCTTACTCGATGCAGCTGAACCATTTTCATGATCATTATGAAATTTATTATTTGTTAAGCGGCAAGCGCTACTACTTTATCCAGGACCGGTCGTACCTCATTCAAGAAGGCGATCTCGTCTTTATCGATAAAAATCAGCTTCACAAAACGCGGAATGTCGATGAGGAGATGCATGAACGCATTTTGCTCAGTTTCGATGACAGGTGGATTCGCTCCATCGGTGAAGATGCCGTCACGCATTTGCTCCTCCCTTTCGTGCAAAAGCAGCACGTATTCTCACTTAGCGGTACGAATCGTACCCTCGTGGAGAATCTGCTGTTTCAATTGCTTAGAGAACAGCAGCAAGCGCTGAGCGGCTGGCAATTGAACAGCCGAGCGCTGTTTACGCAGCTGCTGATTTTCTGCTCGCGGCTGACCGATAAGCTAAGCTCTGCACAGGAGCACCCGCAAGCCCATAATCCCAAAATCTTTGAGATTGTGGCTTATATCAACGAGCATTACCGGACTCGGCTGACGCTTGCCTCCATTTCGGAGACGTTCTATATTAGTCCCAGCTATTTTTGCCGCTCGTTTAAAGAGACCACCGGCTTTTCGTTCGTTGAGTATTTGAACAATGTGCGAATCAGAGAAGCCCAGCGGCTCCTCAGAGAAACGAAGCTGAAGGTGATCCATATCGCCGAGCAATCCGGCTTCGACAGCGTCGCTCATTTTGGCCGCGTGTTCAAGCAGGTCACTACGCAGACGCCGCTGGAGTGCCGGAAGCTGATGAGGCTCAGCCAGTAGCAAAAAAAGGGGCTCCCCACAAGTAGATCACTCTACTCGCAGGAAGCCCCTTTCTTATTTAGAACCCAAAGTATTGTTTCGCGTTGTCGTAGGAAATGCCTTGCACCAATTGCTTGAGCAGCTGCTCGTCGTTCGGGAATTCGCCCGCTTCGACCCACTCGCCGAACATGTTGCACAAAATTCTGCGGAAGTACTCATGTCTTGTGTATGACAAGAAGCTTCTGGAGTCGGTGAGCATGCCGACGAAACGGCCGAGCAAGCCGAAATTGCCGAGCGATTTCATCTGCGATACCATGCCGTCTTTTGTATCGTTGAACCACCAAGCGGCGCCAAGCTGAATTTTGCCTGGGATGCCGTCGCCTTGGAAGCTGCCCATCAAGGAGGCGAGAATTTCATTATCGCGGGCATTCAAGGAGTAAAGAATGGTTCTTGGCAGTGAATCCGCAACAGCCAGCGATGAAAGCAAGCCGGTAAGCGCGCTCGCTACAAGGCTATCGTTAATGGAGTCGAATCCAGTGTCCGGGCCGAGCTTCGCAAAAGCTTGTCCGTTATTGTTGCGGGACGCGTTGATATGGTACTGCATCGCCCAATCCAGCTTTTTGTACACGCCACCAAGGAATAATAAAGTGAAGGCTTTATATTTCTTCTCCTCTTCCAAACTAACCGCGTTGCCGGCCAGCGCAGATTTGAAGATTTGCTCTACTTCCTCTTTGGTCGCCACTGCAAAAGGCACATAATCCAACGCATGGTCAGACACCTTACAGCCTACGGAATTAAAGAATTCCGCTCTGTTCTCAAGCGCCGCGAGCAGATCGTCGTAAGACGAGATCGCGATGCCGGCTGCTTTTTCCAGCTGAGCAATCCAAGGTAGGAATGTCGCGCGGTTAATTTCAAGCGCTTTGTCTGGACGGTAAGACGGCAGCACTTGCGTATTGAAATCTTCGATTTCTTTGATTTTGATATGATATTCCAGGGAGTCAACCGGATCGTCCGTTGTGCAAATGACCGTTACTTTGGAATTCTTGATCAGGTCTCTGGCGCGTGAATTGCCTTCAGCCAGCTTGGCATTCACTTTTTCCCAGATTGCAGGCGCATTCTGTTCATTGATCAGGTCATATACACCGAAATACGTTTGCAGCTCCATATGGGACCAGTGATATAACGGATTGCCGATCGCCATCGGAAGCGTTCCTGCCCAAGCAACGAAACGATCGTAATCGCTAGCTTCGCCGGTAATTTTATTTTCTTCAACGCCGTTGGCGCGCATCATACGCCATTTGTAGTGGTCGCCATACAACCATGCTTCGGTAATCGTATTGAATTGTTTATTTTCATAAATTTCTTTAGGGCTCAAATGGCAGTGATAATCAATAATCGGCAGATCTTTGGCATATTCGTGGAACAAATGAACGGCTGTTTCATTGGTAAGCAAAAAATTTTCATCTAAAAACGTTTTCATAAAGTGAATTTCCACCCTTCTCTAACCTGCATGATCTGCCCTTAATTGTAGCGGAAGGTGGAGGTGAAGTCTTGTGATTTTTTGCTTTAATTTTGTGAAATATGCATATATTGACCTTGCCCATGACTAGGGAGCTGAATTTTTCGGATCTGCCCCCACCGTTATTTCTTCCGGCAAAGCCTTGGAAGCGCCCGGAACATGCCGCGGCTTATGATTGATTTGCTCGGAGGAGTAGATGCTGACATACACACGCCCGGGCAAAGCCTGAGCCCTGATAAGGACAGGCTGGTTATAGTTGTTTTTGAAACTAAAATCAGGACCTCCCCAGTTCACCGTCGCGTCTCTCCCTGAGGGAACATAGGGAACCGACCGGCTGTGCGAGTATCTTTCCACAATCGTAAGCCCCGCCCTGTCCACCGCGTTAAATAGCGTTGAGGACGTTTGGCAAATGCCGCCGCCAATCCCTTCCGAGAATTCGCCCCTGACAATGACTTTGGCGGGCATATAGCCCCTGCCGCGCGTACGAACACCGACAACCCGGTTAAAAGAAAACGTCTCGTTCGGGAGAACGACGTAATTGTTAATCGCCTGAGTCGCCAGTTTAATGTTCGTAAAGCGGTGCTTATTATTCGAATTAAAATACGTGACATAATAGCCGATTGGATGTACCCGAATGCTGGCCAGCAGTTCACTATCGACTTTAGGATAAATGGACGTCAGCGGAACATCGAATGTCAAAGGTCCATCACTGTAGAAATGGGTATAAAATTGTTCCACAAACGCTTTCCGGTTCAGCCTTGCGCCCGGGATCTCCTTCACAATGCCGCCGGCATCGCTAATCGTAGCGTTCACCGGCTTCCGGTACGCTTTCTTCTCCATCTCGGCCATAAGTCGATTTACACGTTCATTATCGATCAAAGGCAAATCCACAAAGTCAAGCCTATAGGCCTCACGCTGCACATTCGCTTGAATTGGAGAAGTTCCATCTTTGGTTGCGGCTTCCGGCGCTTCACTCTGCTGTAATAAAAGCAGCAGCCCCGCAATCCATCCATGTATCATCAAATCAATCACCCCTCCCCTATTGTAAACAATTGAAAATTTTCCATACCCCATAAATGATTTCATAACGATCATGCAAAAAGGACCGTCCCCAACCATGAGGCCGGCCGAGGACAAGTCCTTATTTTCCAATTTATAGGATGTTCTTTAGTGCGGGTAAACGATTTGGAACTCTTCTCCGCAAGGGCCGCCGTTCGGGTTGATTTCCAAGTCGACAGTGGCGCCGTTTTGGCGGTACAAAGGGCGATAGTAGCTGCTAATGTGCGTAGCGGACTGATTGGCGTAATGACAGATGAACGCCCTGCGGAAGCGGTCCTTCGTTTTGTTGCGATACGAGCCGTGGATGAGATTGCCGTTAAAAAAAAGCACATCGCCTCTGTCCATGACGACTGGCATCGCCTTCTCGTCTTTGGGCGGCTTCACATAGTGCGTCGTAAACGATTCCTTGGCGTCCGCAAGATCCGGGCAGGACAGCTCCAGCGCGTTTGTTTTGGGAACGACGAGCAAGCCGCCGTTTTCCTCATCCGCCGCGTCAATCGCAGTCCAGGCGGCAATACAGTTGCCGGGCTCAACCTGCAGATAGAAGTTATCCTGGTGAAGCGCTTGGCCGCGGGAACCCGGCGGTTTGTAATAAAACATGCTCTGCGCAGCCAGCGCCTCTTCGTCATACAAATCGGCTAACACCTCCATAACCGGCTGATGCAGCATATACTTCTTCGCTGTCTCATTGAAGCGGTGGGGATGCATAACTCGCGGGTAACGCTTTAACGGATCGGCCCCGTCCGCCTGCAAATCAGGCTCAAAATGGCCCGGCACCGTACCCATGGCGATCTCTGCGAATGTGGCGTCGATTTCAGCCAGATTTCCCGCCGAAAACAACCCTTTTACAATCAAATATCCTTCTCTTTCAAAATGTTGTTTTTGCTCCTCTGTCAGTCTTAGCAATGCGCTTTTCATCTCGTCTTCCCCCCAAGGTCCCATAGTGTTCTTTCATGTTTCCAGCATATCGAACTTTGCCATAGCATAGAAGTAAGAATGCTGCTAATTACTCCTACAATTCTGCTATCTTCTGTTATACTCATATCATCATCCGGCAGCGGTCAGGAAGGAAGAGATCCTCATGAACAGCGAAGAAAACACATTCTTGGCAGGACATTTCAAAGAAACAGATTCGTATGTCACCATACGTCCCGAGGGACGCAGCGATTGGCTCCTTTGCTTCACACTGGACGGAGAAGGCTACTTCAAACACGCCGGCCATGAACGGCGCTGCCGGACCGGGGACCTCACCCTTCTTGCTCCGGGGACACCGCAGCACTACGGTACGAGGAAGAACCATACCTGGCATTTCGTCTGGGCGCATTTTCCATCCCTCCTCACAGAAACAAACCTGCTGCCGAAGGAAGAGCAGCTTTTCGTTACGATTGAAAGCGAGTCGCTTCGAGAGCGCATCTTTCAAGCTTTCGTACGCATCCTCCAGGATTCCAGAGAGCGGGGCGAATATTGGTTTGAGCTGATTCTCTCTTCCTTACGGGAAATTCTGCTCATCATGGCGCAGAAAACAAGCCGTAAAATGGACCCGCGCATTGAAGAGGTCCTTTACCTACTGTCGCAGCAGATGCGCGAGCCTGTCCGCATCGAGGAGCTGGCGCAGCATGTCGGGCTTTCTCCTTCGAGACTTGCTCATCTTTTCAAAGCCAGCACCGGTTATTCCATTATCGATTCCCTCAACCGGATGCGGATCAGGCAGGCTGCTCTGCTGCTGGAGCATACACAGCGCAGCGCTTCAGAAGTGTGCTATGACGTAGGCTTTCAAAACTATAATCACTTCACCAAGCAATTCCGCAAATGGCAGGGCACAACCCCCAGCACCTTTATGAAAGAACGACGGTAAAATTTATTTGACAGTTCGGTGCCCGCACGATAAACTGCAAGCAAGATATAGAATAAAGGAGGATTTCTATGACCTTTGAACGTAATCTTGACAAATATGCGGAGCTTATCGTCCGCATCGGTTTGAATATTCAGTCTGGTCAAACGCTTTGGATCAATGCTCCCATCCTCCATCCTGCGCTCGTGCGCCTCATATCCCGTAAAGCTTATGAAGCCGGAGCCAAACACGTACATATCGAATGGCAGGATGAAATCTCCACGCAAATTAAATATATGCATGCTCCTGACGAAGCCTTTCACGAGTATCCGTCATGGAGAGCGCAAGCCCTTACAGAATTGGCGGAAAACAACGGGGCTTACCTATGGATTAACGCCGATGATCCCGAGCTGCTGAAGGACGTGGATCCCGCGCGTATTTCCGCTAATTCCAAAGCGGCAGGTCCGAAACTTAAGACGTGGAGAGAAAGCATGTCTTCTTATTTCATGACCTGGTCGATCGCCGCTGCGCCATCTCCGGCCTGGGCTAGCAAAGTGTTCCCGCAGTTGGAGGAAGAAGCTGCCATGAACGCTTTGTGGGACGCCATTTTCAAAGCGGTCCGGGCGGATCAAGACAGCCCTGTGCAAACTTGGCACGATCATAATGCTACACTGCGCAGCAAAAGAGAGCTCCTTAACGAGAAGCAATTTCATAAAATTCATTACCGCGCCCCAGGCACTGAGCTGATTGTCGAGCTGCCGCCAAACCATATTTGGCGAGGGGGTTCCGCAACCAACGGAACAGGCGGTTTTGAGTTCAACCCGAATATTCCGACGGAAGAAGTGTTTGTTTCACCGCATCGTCAAGGGACGCAAGGAACGGTACGCAGTACGAAACCGTTAAGCTATCATGGCAACCTGATCGACAACTTTACGATCACTTTTGATAACGGAAGGATCGTCGACTATACCGCCGAGACAGGCTTCGACTCCTTGAAAGAAATGATCGAAATGGATGAAGGCTCCCATTATTTGGGGGAAATTGCGCTTGTACCGCATGATTCACCGATTTCCAACTCGAATCTGATCTTTTTCAATACGCTTTTTGATGAAAATGCTTCTAATCATTTGGCTCTAGGAAGTGCTTTCCCGACATGCGTGCAGGGCGGAACTTCCATGTCCAAGGAAGAGCAGCTGCAAGCCGGCCTTAACGACAGCCTGATCCATGTTGACTTTATGATCGGTTCTGGGGAGATGGACATTGACGGCGAGCATGCCGACGGCCGCATTGAACCTGTTTTCCGCAAGGGCAATTGGGCATTGTAACATAAACCAAAGAAACCTTCCAAACCCACAATAAGTGTGGAGCGGGAGGTTCTTTTTTCATATAGTAAAGAAACAACCTGTTTCAAGTCCTTAGTTGGACAAATAACAGCGAACCGGGAGCATTGCTTCTTATCAATTTGGGAATGTTAGTCAGAAGACAGACGGAAATTTAGGCAACCCTATCCAAACAAGAGGAGTTGATCGTATGAGCACCAAACCGACGATTGCTGCGATTAGCGTGCCATTTGACCTTGGAGCAGGCCGGCGCGGGGCTAGTAAAGGCCCTAAAGCCATCATGCAAGCAGGCTTATTGCGGAGCTTGCAGCAAATGGATATCGCCGCCGAGCACGTGGCGGAAATTCGCCTCCCGGGCGATAAAGCAGCTCCGCTTGCGCCTGAGGTGGATAAAACGAATTTGAAATATTTAGCTGAGGTTATCGAGATAAATACGCTCCTGTCCGAACAAGTGTCCAAGGCTGCGGAGCAAGGGCATTTCCCCCTCGTCATTGGCGGAGATCACAGCATCGCCATCGGGACTCTGGCAGGATTATCCGGGCATTATAACAACTTAGGCGTTATTTGGATTGATGCGCATTCTGACTTGAATACAGCGGACACCAGCCCGACCGGTAATATTCACGGCATGTCCCTGGCGGTCAGCCTTGGCATGGGGCATCCGTTATTAACCGGCATTAAACGGGATTTAGCGAAAGTAAAGCCGGAAAATATTGTCCTTATCGGATCGCGTTCGCTGGATGAAGGGGAGAAAAAACTGATCCGGGCGCTGGGCATTAAATGTTACACGATGCATGATATCGATATCAAAGGGATGGCGGCTGTGATGCAGGATGCTATCGCTTATATCAGCGGGAAAACGGACGGCGTTCATCTCAGCTTTGACGTCGATTCCTTGGATCCGCTTGAAGCCCCCGGCACAGGCACGGCGGTAAAAGGCGGGCTGCAATTCCGCGAAGCCCATCTCGCCGTAGAAATGCTGCACGAAGCAGGCATCGTCACGTCCGCTGAATTCGTTGAGGTCAATCCGCTGCTCGACGATAACAACAAAACCTCGCAATTAGCCGTCGGTCTGATCAGCTCCTTGCTGGGCAAACAAATTTTATAGCGGCATTCTTGCCGTCTGCCGAACTTTCCGTGAACTCGCGCCCTCTTCGGGGTGCGGGTTTTTCTGCTTGTTGGTTGCAGTTATAATTGGTAAAATATAGATAAACTATCCGATTATTATGACTGGAGCTTAGAATGAAAACTTTGAATCAATGGTATCTGCAGATTTTACTTGCTCTCCTTTCTTTGTGTACGATCGGGATCTATTTGCTTTTCAAAAACCAAACGTATTATGAATTTCTGCTTTGGAATCTGTTTCTTGCGTGGATCCCCAATCTCTTCGCTTTGGGAGCTTACTTTTTACATCCGCTAAAACCCTTTGCTTCCCGAAAAATTCTCATACTCGCATTAGGACTAGCCTGGCTGCTGTTCCTCCCTAATGCTCCGTATATCGTCACCGATTTCATTCATTTAACGATTCTAAAGAACTCCTATATGCCTAAAAAAACATGGAGTATGAATTATTGGTATGATCTTTTTACTATTTTTTTATTTGCTTGGAACGGATTATTGCTGGGGTGCAGCTCCATGTATATGATTCATGTGATCGCGGTCAAAAGCTGGGGCCGCCTCCTCTCGTGGCTGCTCATCATCGCGACCTCGCTGCTGAGCGGATACGGCATTCTTTTGGGAAGAGAATACCGTCTAAATAGCTGGGATGCGCTGATGAACATGCAATTCGTGAGTATTTTGCAGCGGAGCTTGCACAAAGATGCTTTTATTTTCTGCTTGCTTGTCGGTTTTGTCATCCTTACGGTTTACGCAACCTTCTACATGCTTATCAATGGTGCAGGCAGCTCGAAGCTTGCAGCGGAAAAAATAAACGCCCCCAGCCCATCATCGCGATGAGCCAGGGGCGTTCGTTTATTCAGTCCTGTGTTAGTCGGCAGGCTGCAGCAATCTTTCGCCGGCGATTCCCGGCGTCGTCATTTGAATCGGATTGAGGATTTCTTCAATCTCCTCTGTGGTCAGCAGTCCGCGCTCCAGAATCAGCTCCTTCAGCGTCATGCCGGTGCGTACGGCCTCCTTCACCAGCTGTGCAGCAACTTCATAGCCCAAATGCGGGTTCAAAGCCGTTACGATGCCGAAGCTTTGCTCGACGAAGGTGCGGCACCGCTCGCGGTCAGCCTCCAAGCCCTCAATCGCAAAGCGTTCGAATACATCCGCGGCGTTGCGCAGAATTTTCAGCGATTGCAGCAGATTGAACGCAAGAACCGGCCCCATGACGTTCAGCTCGAATTGGCCTGCTTCGCATGCCAAGCAAATCGTATGGTCGTTCCCTATAACTTGGAAAGCGACTTGGTTGACAACTTCCGGCATGACAGGGTTCACTTTGCCCGGCATAATGGACGATCCCGGCTGTCTCGGAGGCAGCTTTAGCTCTCCTAAACCGGCGCGCGGACCGGATGCCATGAGGCGGATGTCGTTGCATATTTTGGAAAGATTCACGGCACAAACCTTCAAGGAAGCGGAAAGCTCTGTGTATGCATCCATGTTTTGCGTGCCATCGACCAAATGCTCGGCATTTTCAACGGGAATTCCGCACTGCCCTTTAAGATGGAACATCACGCGGTCTACGTACTCAGGCTTCGCATTCAGCCCCGTTCCTACCGCAGTCGCCCCCATGTTCACGGTCAAAAGACCGACGGAAGCTTGGCGAATCCGGTTGATATCGCGCTGCAAGACACGTGCATAGGCACCGAATTCTTGCCCAAGGCGAATCGGAACTGCATCTTGAAGATGCGTTCTCCCCATTTTGATCACGTCGTCAAATTCCGTTTCCTTCCGGGCAAAAGCGCTCTGCAGCGACGTCATCGTCTCAATCAATTGCGTGGATAACCGGTAGGCGGCAATTTTGATCGCCGTAGGAATAGCGTCATTCGTCGATTGCGACATATTGACATGGTTGTTTGGATTGCAGTGGAAATAACTGCCCTTCTCCTCGCCCATCAGCTCAAGCGCCCGATTGGCCAGCACTTCGTTCATATTCATATTAATCGAAGTTCCCGCTCCGCCTTGGATGGAATCCACGATAAATTGTTCGAGCAGTTTGCCGTCTCTTACTTCCTCGGCTGCTTTTACGATATGCTCCCCGATTTTTTTAGGCAGCATGTGGGTTTCCATGTTCGCCAGAGCTGCTGCTCTCTTCACTTCTGCTAGAGCTGTGATCAGCTCTGCGTGAATTTTAACGCCAGTAATTGGAAAATTCTCAAGCGCACGCATCGTCTGAATGCCGTAATAGGCATGGGCCGGAACTTGTTTTTCACCTAAAAAATCTTTTTCAATGCGAATACTCATCTTACACACCGTTCCTTTTTCTTTAAAGTAAATGCTCGTTGCGAAGTAGGTGTTCTAGTAGCATCCTTCATGGACATTTCGTTAATTGACCACTGTAATGTACAGTGTCTATCAAAACCTATTCGCGCTTCGTGCAAAGAATCCTGCAATATCTGACACGTTCTGTAATAAATTTATGTGACAATGAAAGCATTTTCAAATTACGCATTGTTTTCGCAGCCTTCAAATAATATTTCCCATATTCGTCAATACCATGATTGAACTTTGCACATTTCGAGAAAACTTGTATCAACGCTCTTTACTTATATATGCCGGCCGCACGCTAAAAGCAAGGACACTTCGCTCACACGCACAACAATTCGGAGCACATTCGCAACGTTCAGAGGGGAAGAATACAATAGATTACAAGCTCGCCATGTGTGACCATGCATTTATCACTGACGTTTGGCCAGGTTGCACGCCAAGGAGGAATACGGATGGATACAAAAAGTTCGTCGATCATCGAAAAAACCGAAAAATACGGAGCACACAATTACCACCCGCTGCCGATTGTGATTTCAAAAGCAGAAGGCGTTTGGGTCGAGGATCCGGCCGGCAACCGTTATATGGATATGCTGAGCGCTTACTCGGCTTTGAATCAGGGGCATCGTCACCCGCATATTTTGAAGGCTTTGCATGAACAAGCGGAGAAAGTGACTCTGACTTCCAGAGCTTTTCACAGCGAGACACTCGGAGCTTTTTATGAAAAATTAGCGGCCTACACAAAGAAGCCGATGATTTTGCCGATGAACACCGGAGCCGAAGCGGTCGAGACGGCGATAAAAGCGGTTCGCCGCTGGGGCTACGACGTAAAAGGCATTCCGGCGGATCAAGCGGAAATTATCGTTTGCGAGGGGAATTTCCACGGACGCACGGTGACGGTCACTTCCTTCTCGTCGTCGCCGGAATATAAACGCGGCTTCGGCCCCTTCACCCCGGGCTTCCGCATCATCCCTTACGGGGATGTGGAAGCGCTTCGGGCGGCTATCGGGCCGAACACGGCCGGATTTTTGTTCGAGCCGATTCAGGGCGAGGCCGGCATTGTCATTCCGCAGGGCGGTTACCTGCGGGAATGCTATGAGCTGTGCCAAGCGAATCGGGTGCTTTTCGTCGCGGACGAAATCCAAACGGGATTCGGCCGTACGGGCCGCCGCTTCGCCACGGACTGGGAAGGCGTCACGCCGGACCTGTACATTATGGGCAAAGCGCTCGGCGGCGGGGTCTTTCCGATCTCGGCTGTGGCCGGAGACCGGGAGGTGCTTGAGGTTTTCGAGCCCGGTTCCCACGGCTCCACCTTCGGTGGGAACCCGCTCGGCTGCGCCGTCGCTATCGCGGCGCTGGAAGTTATCGAGAACGAGCGGCTCGCGGAGCGCTCGGATGAGCTTGGGGCGTATTTCCTGAACCGGCTTCAGGAAATACAGTCCCCCAGCATCGCGGAAATTCGCGGGCGCGGGCTGTTCATTGGTATTGACCTTAAGGTTTCGGCTCGTCCGTTCTGCGAACAGCTGAAGGAGAAGGGCTTATTGTGCAAAGAGACGCATGAGCACATTATTCGTTTCGCTCCTCCGCTTACGATTACGAAAGAGGAGCTGGATTGGGCTTGGCAGCACGTGCATGATGTGCTGAGCGGGGTTTAGGCGGCTAGGGAGCGCGGGCAAAAAATTCAGCCAGCTCATGTTTTGTAAGCCGCGAGGTTAGCTACTTGGCTGGTGGCTGGTGGCTGGTGGCTGGTGGCTGGTGGCTGGTGGCTGG
>NZ_JBYTBS010000046.1:0-56508 GCF_058789495.1 Paenibacillus sp. FW126-R14
ACGACCGTTAAGCCCTCCAGCGTCGATGGTACTTGAACCGCAGGGTTCTGGGAGAGTAGAACGTTGCCAAGCACAGAACAAAAAGCCTTTTTGAGAGAAATCTCAGAAAGGCTTTTTTGCTTTTTCAGCGATTTTCAGGTGAAATTATCGCAAAGTGCTATCCTCACCTGCATAAGGGCAACTACAGGCCGCTATTTGAGCTGATCAGGCGATTCTCAGAATCTAAGCGGAACTACAGGGCTTTATATGCCCGCCAATGCCTAAAGGTAAGCCGATATTGGCAAAATAGCGGATCGTAGGCTCCATAAAAATGCTGAAGAGCCGATATCCTCAGAAATAACGGATCATAGTTCCCCAGTGCTCAATATGCGCATTGCTCAGTCACAATGCCCCCTCCCTAAACCACGGCCCAAAAAAAGGAACACACACCTACGTTAAGCAGGGGTATTTTTGTAAATACTGTGAGTAGGTTGTGAAACAGGTTAGTTTTCTGAGGCAAACGCACTTTAGAGTCAACACTTGTCAAAAAGAAAGGAAATGATTATAATCTAGTTAAGGTCAAAGAAAGTCAAAGTCAATCAAAGTCAATTTACTTCTAGCAGTCTGGGAGGATGAATTGATGCGTAACGTATCAGAAATCATTGAGCAGTATTTAAAGCATGTCCTGCAGCAAAGTTCTGAAGGAGCCATCGAGATTCAGCGTAACGATCTGGCCGATCAATTCCAGTGTGTGCCTTCCCAAATCAATTATGTGATTAGTACAAGGTTTACGTTGGAAAAAGGATACCTCGTAGAGAGTAAGCGCGGCGGTGGCGGGTACATTCGCATCCAGAAGATTGAGCTCAAGAGTCATGGATCGATTTTGGATCATATTTTTCGCACGATTCATACACACATAGATCAAGTCACTTCAGAGGGACTCATTTACCAACTGCAGGAAGGGCACTATATTTCAACACGAGAAGCCAACTTGATTCGGGCAGCGATATCCAGAGATGTGTTGACCTTCAAGCTCCCGCTGCGCGATGAAATTCGGGCTAAGATTCTGAAAGCGATGCTGATATCCTTGCTTAGCAGATAAGGAGGCACATGAAATGATTTGTCAGGAATGCGGGAAACGACCGGCGACTCTTCATTTTACGAAGATTGTGAATGGAGACAAGAACGAGTTCCACATTTGTGAAAATTGCGCCCGCGAGAAGGGTGAAATGATTCCCGGAACGTCTGGCGGCTTTTCGATTCATAATCTTTTATCGGGATTGCTTGATTTCGAACCCTCCTCCATCTCGGCGGCGAAGTCCCAGGCTATCCGTTGTGAGAATTGCGGTCTAACGTATTCGCAGTTTAGTAAATTAGGCCGTTTTGGCTGCGGGTCCTGTTATCAAAGCTTTTCGGAAAAGTTAGATCCTCTGTTCAAAAGGGTGCATGGAAACACCGTACACGTGGGGAAAGTCCCCAAACGCAGCGGCGGCATTATCCAATGCAAGCGAGAGATCGATATGCTTAAGAAGGATATGATGACTTGCATAGAAGCGGAAGAGTTCGAACAAGCGGCCAAGATTCGGGATCAGATTCGCGATATTGAGAAGAAAATTGCCGGCTTGTGAGTTTGTAGGGAAGGTGTGAATCCAGTGACACTACAGCGGTTTACAGGAGATGCATTGAGCGAATGGATGAAGGGAGAAGGCCCGGAATCGGATATTGTGATCAGCAGCCGAATCCGAATTGCGCGCAACCTTAGAGATTACCCTTATCCAATGCTGGCTACCAATCAACAATCACAAGAAGTACTCGATCAGTTGTCCGGTGTGCTTGAGAACGATGAGCTGGAGACGATCAGTAATTTTTCGCTTATTCCGCTGTCAGACCTTAACGAGCTTGAGCGAATGGTTCTTGTCGAGAAGCATTTAATTAGTCCAAATTTAGCTAACGAATCCAGAAATGGTGCCGTTATTTTAAGCGAAAATGAATCCATTTCCATTATGATCAATGAAGAGGATCATCTTCGCATACAATGCTTATGCCCAGGCTTTCAAATCAAAGAGGTCTGGGACTTGGCGAATCAGATTGACGATATTTTTGAAACCCAGCTGGATTACGGCTATGATGAAAAGAGGGGCTATCTGACAAGCTGCCCCACGAACGTCGGAACCGGCATTCGCGCTTCGGTGATGATGCATTTGCCCGCTTTGGTGCTTAGCCAACAAATTAATCGAATTTTATCCGCTGTTACACAAGTTGGATTGACGGTTAGAGGATTATATGGGGAAGGCAGCGAAGCATTAGGTAATCTGTTCCAAATATCGAATCAGATTACGCTGGGGCAATCCGAAGACGAGATTATTGATAATTTACACAGCGTTGCAAGGCAAATTATAGAGCATGAGCGTGCTGCCAGGCATAAGCTGATTCAAGAGTCCAGAATGCGCATCATTGATCGGGTGAACCGCTCGCTTGGCATTTTGTCCTATGCAGGCATTATAGACTCTAAGGAGGCTGCGCAGCGTCTGTCGGATGTGCGATTAGGCATAGACTTGGGGATTATCAATAATGTTTCATCCAATGTTTTGAATGAACTGCTCGTGATGACGCAGCCCGGCTTCCTTCAGCAATTCGCTGGCGAGAAGCTGAACGCGGAAGAGCGCGATATGCGCAGAGCCGAGCTGATCCGCGAGAAATTCGGCAGGATTTAATCGCATTAAGATTCATCCTTTAGGTTTTCCATAGATATACTACTTTTGGAGGTGTTCTCTATGATGTTTGGCAGATTTACAGAACGTGCACAGAAGGTGCTTTCTTTGGCTCAAGAGGAAGCAGTTCGTTTAGGGCATAACAATATTGGTACTGAGCATATTTTGCTGGGTCTTATTCGTGAAGGGGAAGGTATTGCTGCTAAAGCACTCGTTGCTCTGGGCTTAGGTCTTGAGAAAATTCAAGATGAAGTCGAATCCCTAATCGGCAGAGGACAAGAACAACCTACCAACATTGCGTATACGCCTAGAGCGAAAAAGGTCATTGAGCTTTCGATGGATGAAGCTAGGAAACTAGGTCACACGTATGTGGGGACTGAACATATTTTACTTGGACTTATTCGCGAAGGCGAAGGTGTCGCAGCGAGAGTTCTTAATAATTTGGGCGTTTCTTTGAACAAGGCGCGCCAGCAAGTGCTTCAACTGCTAGGCAGCAGCGAGACCGTATCGCCAAGCCACGGCAGTACTCAGAACGTGAACACGCCGACCTTGGATGGTTTAGCGAGGGATCTGACGGCTTACGCCAAAGAGGGTCATCTCGATCCGGTCATTGGGCGCAGCAAAGAGATTGAGCGCGTTATCCAAGTGTTGAGCCGTAGAACCAAGAACAATCCGGTGTTGATCGGTGAGCCGGGGGTTGGTAAAACCGCTATTGCCGAAGGGCTCGCTCAGAAAATCATCAACAATGAAATCCCGGAAACGTTGAAGGATAAAAGGGTTATGACCCTCGACATGGGTTCTGTCGTAGCAGGCACCAAATATCGCGGTGAATTTGAGGACCGCCTCAAAAAAATCATGGACGAAATTCGTCAAGCCGGCAATATCGTGCTCTTCATTGATGAGCTGCACACATTGATCGGTGCTGGGGGTGCGGAAGGCGCCATCGACGCTTCCAACATCCTGAAACCGGCATTAGCGAGAGGCGAGCTGCAGTGCATTGGCGCTACAACGCTGGATGAATATCGCAAATATATCGAAAAGGATGCCGCTCTGGAGCGCCGCTTCCAACCGATTACGGTGGATCAGCCTTCCCCGGAGGAAGCGATCCAAATCCTGTACGGTTTGCGTGACCGCTATGAAGCTCATCACCGCGTGAAAATTACCGATGCAGCGATTCAAGAGGCTGTTAAGCTCTCCGATCGCTACATTACGGACCGCTTCCTGCCTGATAAAGCGATTGACTTAATCGATGAGGCGAGCTCTAAAGTAAGACTTCGTTCTTACACGATACCGCCTTCACTGAAACAGCTGGAGAACAAACTCGAAGATATCCGCAAAGAGAAGGATGCCGCGGTTCAAAGCCAAGAGTTCGAGAAAGCCGCAGGACTTCGCGACACCGAGCAGAAGCTTCGAGAAGAGTTGGATACGACGAAAAATGACTGGAAAGAAAAGCAAGGCCGTCTGGACACAGAAGTAACTCCGGATGACATTGCTCAAATCGTGGCAAGCTGGACGGGAATCCCGGTCAGCAAGCTGGCGGAAGAAGAGACGGAGCGTCTGCTCAAAATGGAAGAAATTCTTCATGAACGTGTCATCGGGCAAGAAGAAGCGGTTAAAGCCGTGAGCCGCGCCATCCGTCGTGCTAGAGCAGGCCTGAAAGATCCGAAGCGTCCTATGGGCTCCTTCATCTTCCTCGGACCTACGGGCGTAGGTAAAACCGAGTTGGCGCGCGCCTTAGCCGAATCGTTATTCGGCGATGATAACGCGGTAGTCCGTATCGATATGTCGGAATACATGGAGAAACATTCGACCTCTCGTTTAGTCGGAGCGCCTCCAGGGTATGTCGGCTACGAAGAAGGCGGTCAACTGACCGAGAAAGTTCGCCGCAAACCATACTCGGTCGTCCTGCTGGATGAGATCGAGAAAGCACATCCGGAAGTTTTCAACATCCTGCTGCAAGTGCTGGAAGACGGCCGTTTGACGGATTCCAAAGGACGTACGGTCGATTTCCGCAATACGTTGATCATTATGACTTCCAACGTAGGTGCGGACACGATTAAGAAAAACTCCTCTCTCGGCTTTACGGCTGCGATTGATGCAGGTAAAGATTACACCAACATGAGAGATAAAGTGATGGGCGAGCTCAAGAAAAGCTTCCGTCCGGAGTTCCTGAACCGGATCGACGAAATTATCGTCTTCCACTCCTTGGATGAGAAGCATATCGCTGAAATCGTCTCCTTAATGGCGGACGATCTTCGTAAACGCCTGAAAGAGCAAGAGGTTGACTTCTTGCTGACGGATAAAGCGAAAGCGTTCCTTGCCAAGGAAGGGTACGACCCGACTTACGGCGCAAGACCGCTTCGCAGAGCGATTCAGAAGCATATCGAGGACCGCTTGTCTGAGGAGCTTCTCAAAGGCAATATTGCCAAAGGCGACTCCTTAACGATTGATGAGAATGAAGGCGAGCTGGTTGTCCGCAAGGGCGAAGGCGTAGCCGCTAAATAAGACAAAGCAAAGAAGCATTTTGCTGCATCCGGTCCGGGTGCGGCGAAATGCTTTTTATTTGCAGATGACCTTTCATGGACTTCGTAAAAATGGTAAACTTTATTGGTAAGGATAGCCAAATATTGAATTGTAAGATGTAAGGAGTCATTTACGCCATGAGTAAACAGAAAACCAAATTTTGCTGTCAAGAATGTGGCTATGAATCGCCGAAATGGATGGGCAAATGCCCTGGGTGTCAATCTTGGAATACGATGGTGGAAGAAATTGAAACGGTTGTGCGTACAAAGGGCATGAATTCTTCTGCCCCCCGCACGAAAGAAAAACCGACCCCCATCATACATATAGAAAGTAGCCCTGAGCCTAGGGTCGTGACCAGCAATAAGGAATTGAACCGCGTCTTAGGCGGAGGTATCGTGCCTGGATCTTTGATTCTCGTAGGCGGGGATCCGGGAATCGGGAAGTCAACGCTACTGCTTCAAACCTCTTTCGAGCTTACGCAAGCACATCAGAAAGTGCTCTATATATCGGGGGAAGAATCCGTCAAGCAAACGAAACTTCGTGCGGATCGTTTGAATGCAGCATCTCCGCTGCTCTATGTGCTTTGTGAAACGAACCTTGAGTTAATTGAAGAAGCGATTCAAGAGATTGAACCGGATTTCTTGGTCATCGACTCCATTCAGACGGTCTATCATCCTGCGATTACCTCCGCCCCTGGAACCGTTTCGCAAGTTCGGGAATGTACGGGTCATTTTATGAGAATAGCTAAAGGCAAAGGGATTGCAACGGTCCTTGTCGGTCACGTGACGAAGGAAGGCGCCATTGCGGGACCTAGAATGCTGGAACACATGGTGGATTGCGTGCTTTATTTCGAAGGCGAGCGGCATCATTCGTATCGTGTACTCCGCGCAGTCAAGAATCGATTCGGATCTACGAATGAAATCGGCATTTTTGAGATGCAAGAAGCCGGGTTGGTCGAAGTAAGCAATCCCTCGGAGCTGTTCCTGTCTGAGCGACCGCTCGGCGTTGCCGGTTCTACGGTGGTTGCCAGTATGGAAGGAACGCGTCCCGTTCTGGTAGAGATTCAAGCGCTGGTGTCCTCGACGAATTTCCCTTCTCCCAGAAGGATGGCGACTGGCGTTGATCATAACCGGCTTTCTCTGATCATTGCCGTCTTGGAGAAACGAATGGGCATGTTCCTTCAGAATCAAGATGCCTACCTGAACGTGGCCGGCGGCGTCAAGCTTGATGAGCCTGCGGTCGATTTGGCCATTGCGATCAGCATCGCATCCAGCTTCCGCGATCATGCCACGAGACCGTTTGATGTTGTGTTCGGTGAGATCGGATTAACGGGAGAGGTCCGGGGTGTGTCCCGGATCGATCAACGTGTGAAAGAAGCGGAGAAATTAGGATTCCGCAGAGTCATTATGCCGGAGAAAAGTTTGAAGGGGTGGACCCATCCGCCCGGTATGGAGATTATCGGAGTGAATACCGTGTCCGAAGCCTTGAAAGCGGCACTGGATTAGCTCTTGAATCATTCAACCTGCAAGCCTTCAGGAGGAAATTATGAGTAAAGAAGAGATAAAGCGAGACGTCATGAGCCAACTGCTGCAAATGGTAGCGCCCGGCACATCGTTCCGCGACGGTTTGGAGAATGTTCTGCGCGCCAAAACAGGCGGACTTATCGTTGTTGGATATAGTACGGAAGTAAGGGAAATCGTCGACGGAGGCTTTTCGATCGATTGTGAGTTTTCCCCCAATTATTTATATGAGCTGGCCAAAATGGACGGAGCGATCATCCTCAGCGAGGATATCAAGCGAATTCTTTATGCGAACACACAATTAATTCCCGATTCCTCGATCGCGTCTTCCGAAACCGGAATCCGGCACCGGACAGCAGAGCGTGTGGCGAAGCAGACGAATAAATTGGTGGTCTCCATTTCACAGCGGCGCAATGTCATTACCCTGTATCAAGGCAACTTGCGCTACGCGCTCAAAGATATCGGGGTCATTCTGACGAAAGCCAATCAGGCCATCCAGACGTTGGAACGGTACAAAGTCGTATTGGATCAGTCGCTTACCAATCTAAGCGCGTCGGAGTTCGAGGAGTTGGTTACGCTGCATGATGTCACCAATGTCATTGCGCGTTTCGAAATGGTGCTGCGCATTAAGGCGGAAATCAACCGGTACATTAACGAGTTGGGGAACGAAGGCCGCTTAATTAGCATGCAGCTTGAAGAACTTGTCGGGAATGCGGAACTTGAAGCGCGTTTGCTCGTAAAAGATTATGTAAGGGAATTATCGGAAGACCGCGTGAAGGAAATGCAAGCAGGCCTCAAACGCTTGTCTTCGGATGAATTGCTGGAGCCTCATCAAATCATTCGATTGCTCGGCTATCCTCATACAAATTCTATCGTCGAAGAACCGGTTTCTCCTCGCGGATTCCGGATTCTTGGGAAGATACCGCGGCTTCCCTCGATCATTATTGCGAACCTTGTGGAGAAATTCGGCTACCTGCCGCACATGATGATGGCGACGATTGAAGAATTGGATGAAGTTGACGGCATCGGAGAAGTAAGGGCTCGGGCGATCAAAGAAGGGCTCAAAAGAATTCAAGAACAAGTCTTCATTGACAGACATATTTAAAGTGGATACAATCATAAAGTATCATTGTTGAGGTTTTATAAAGTCAAGTTTAGGGCATAGTAAATCCAGAGGTGGACAAAAACATATGTTAACAAAATCAATTCCCAGCCTTTTTACAGTAGGGAACTTATTCCTCGGTGTTCTGTCGATTATTCTCGCTTTCAGTGGTGAACATGGCATCGCAGCGGTACTTGTCATTGTCGCAATGTTGCTTGACGGACTTGACGGTCGTGTAGCCCGGGCATTGAATGCGCAGAGCGAATTTGGTAAAGAGCTAGACTCGCTGTCCGATGTTATTTCTTTCGGCGTAGCGCCTGCCTTTATCATGTACGTTGTAGCCTTTAATAATCCGAATGTGATTAGTCCGGCATTTGCTTGGATCGTCACGGCGATCTTTCCTATTTGCGGAGCGCTTCGTTTGGCTCGCTTCAATGTTGTTGCAGGTACGCCTGGTTACTTCATCGGCTTGCCGATTCCGGCTGCAGGCGGCGTGCTTTGTACATTAGCGCTTTTTGTGAACGAAATTAACGTGTATGTGCTCTTGGTAAGTACAGTCCTGTTGTCGTACTTAATGGTAAGTACAGTGAAATACCCGAACTTCAAGAAAGCGGGCATTCCCAAAGCAGCAATCTGGATTACACCGGTTATTGTTGCCGTAGCCATCCTGATTGCGATCAAATGGCCGGAGTCCATTTCCAAAATGATCTTCGTACCGCTTTTACTGTACGCGCTATACGGCCTAAAAAAAAACGTTGATGGTTTCTTCATCCGCATCCGCAGAAAGAACAAAAGACGCGGCGTAGAGGATCCGAACTCCGTGAAATCCGACGTGTAACAGCAGATTCCCAAAATAAAAAGCATTTATTTTCTTCTGATGATTCAGAGAAAATAAATGCTTTTTTTGTTCATCTTCATTTTCATGACATGTTGAATAGTCCAAGAGTCGTACATTTCTTTGATTCATTTTCCACGACTTGCTCCAAATTTACATCAAGAATGTTGCTTAGTGCGGACATATAAAAAAGATTTCTGCCCAGTTCACTGCTGACAACCTCGATGCACTGCTCACATAAGTGGCCGGATACATGGGTGCCAAGCACATCTTTAGCTTCATTCAACGTCATCTCGGGATGGTACTCCTGCTTCGCTGCGTGAACCTGAATACATCCACATTCGGTAATGGACTTCACCACGGAACGATTGGCGGCTGCGCCTGACTGTTGAAATTTGGATAAGACGTCAAGCAGACTTCGGTGACGGAGCAATAATTCGGATACTTGATCTTGAAACTGCTTTAAAGTCAAGGAGCTCATTCCATCCACCTCTGGTAGGTTGGTAACTTCCAATTTCATTATAATGGAAGGCCTCTAATATTTCAATTTTACATGCAAAGAAGTGATTAACGATGGATAAATTGGAACATAATTGTAATGGAGCTTTATTAATAAGTTGATGCAGGAGGTGAATCTATGATGAGGAAATGGGTGCAATTCATTTTGGCCATCATGGGTGGCAGTTTAGGTTTTGGATGGAGCGAGGCGATCCTTCGAACGACAGGTTTGGTGAACGAGTCAGGAAAAGCAATTGCCATCAATAGTTTATGCGCGTTAGGTATGTTCATTCTTTCAGCATGGGTTGCAGGCAAGGGGATGAAGCTGCTTGTCAGAGGGGAAAGGAATGTTGCGGACATTCCGGTGTCTGATCTGCTCTCAGGTACACTAGGACTAGTAATTGGACTGCTTATATCGGTATTGGTGTTTCCTGTGCTGGAGCAGGTGAAGTGGGCGAGCCCTATTTTACCCTTCGTCGTTTCCGGAGTTTTGGCGGTTATGGGGTTTCGTATCGGTTACAGCAAGCGGGAAGAGCTGGTGCAGATCATCGCGATGAGCCGGTCAGCCGGTCCGGAGAAGCAGACGCATCGGCCTTACGAGGAGCATAAGATTCTTGACACAAGCGTTATTATTGACGGGCGTATCGCCGATATTTGCAAAACAGGGTTTATCGAGGGGACTCTCGTTATACCGGAGTTTGTCCTGGAGGAGCTGCAGCATATTGCGGATTCTTCCGATTTGCTGAAGCGCAACCGCGGTCGGCGGGGGCTCGATATTTTAAACAAAATTCAAAAGGAACTCGAAGTGAAAGTGCTGATTTATGAAGGCGATTTCGAAGAGATATCCGAAGTGGACAGCAAATTGGTGCGTCTGGCCAAGGTGCTGCAGGGAAAGGTCATCACGAACGATTTCAACCTGAATAAAGTGTGCGAGCTTCAAGGGGTTTCGGTGCTGAATATCAACGATTTGGCGAATGCGGTGAAGCCTGTTGTCCTGCCGGGGGAAGAAATTATTGTTCAAGTCATTAAAGACGGCAAAGAGCATGGACAAGGTGTGGCTTATCTGGACGACGGTACGATGATTGTGGTGGAAGGCGGACGTGAATTCATAGGGATGACGCTTGAAGTGATGGTGACCAGTGTCCTTCAGACTTCAGCCGGCCGAATGATTTTCGCTAAACCGAAACTATTGGAAAAAGCGCAGTAAAACCAGTATGATAAGGAGATGTAACGTAGACAGCTTTCGAACGGAAAGCGCTTAGTTGGAGGGCTTATGGGGAAGCTAGGGGTTATCATCGTGGCGGCGGGCAAGGGCTCGCGCATGGGAACGGCGGAAAGCAAACAATATTTACAACTGGGACAGAAGCCAATTCTCGTACATACGTTGCAATTATTTCAAAACATACATGAAGTGAATGAAATCATTCTGGTTGTTGGCGGAAATGACGTAGAGCGCTGTACAGGCTATGTGCAGAGCTATGCGCTTTCCAAGGTCACTCATGTGCTGGCAGGTGGGGCGGAACGTCAAGATTCCGTCAGACGAGGCCTGGAAGCCCTGGAACAGGACACCGAGTGGGTGCTCGTTCATGACGGTGTTCGCCCTTTCGTCAAAAGAGAACACGTGTTCGAATGTCTGGCGATGGCGAAAGATCGGGACGCAGCCGTGCTGGCTGTACCTGTGAAGGATACGATCAAAATCGTAGATACCGAGAAGCGAATACAATCTACACCGGATAGAAGAAGCTTGTGGGCCATTCAAACCCCGCAAGCTTTTCGACTTTCCCTTCTGCAGGAGGCGCATGAGCGTGCGTCTCAGGAGGATTTCATGGGGACGGACGACGCTATGCTGGTGGAGCGGACAGGAACGACGGTGCATGTTGTCGAAGGGGATTATTACAATATTAAGATTACAACGCCGGAAGATCTGCCATGGGCAGAATGGATATTACAGAATGTAAGGGGAGAGGGACAGCCATGATTCGCGTAGGACAAGGATTTGATGTTCATCAGTTAGTGGAAGGCCGCAAGTGTATTATTGGAGGCGTAACGATTCCATATGAGAAGGGGCTCTTAGGCCACTCCGACGCCGATGTGCTGCTTCATGCGGTTAGCGATGCGATTCTGGGCGCTTTGGGCCTAGGCGATATCGGGAAGCATTTCCCGGATACGGCTGCGGAATTCAAGGATGCGGACAGCTTGGTTTTGTTGAAACATGTGTGGCAATTGGCTAAGGACAGAGGATACCGGCTAGGGAATGCAGATTCCACGATTATCGCCCAGAAGCCCAAAATGGCTCCGTATATTCCGCAAATGGTGGAAATTATGGCCGAGGCATTGGAAGCTGCGCCGGACCAAATCAACGTGAAAGCGACAACGACCGAACAGCTTGGATTTACGGGCCGTGGCGAAGGAATTGCCGCGCAATCGGTTGTTTGTTTAATTCGAGATGTGCTAGAATAGCAGGTATTATTGGGGAGAAGAGGGTACAGTCATGAACCAACCTTTACGTGTGCGCTATGCACCTAGTCCAACCGGACATTTACATATTGGCGGTGCTCGTACGGCACTGTTTGATTATTTATTGGCACGCCGTCATGGCGGAGCGTTCGTTGTGCGTTTTGAAGATACCGATCAAACCCGTCATAAAGAATCCGGAATCGAAGATCAACTGAACGGCTTGAGATGGCTCGGATTAGAGTGGGATGAGAGCGTAGATATCGGGGGGCCATACGGTCCTTACCGTCAAATGGAAAGACTGGATATTTACAAAACCCACCTGGATCAACTGATTCAAAGCGGGCATGCGTATCCGTGCTATTGTTCGGAGGCTGATTTGGAGCAGGAGCGGGCAGAGCAGGAAGCGAGCGGCGAGATGGGCGGCTACTCCGGCAAGTGCCGTCACTTGACGCCTGAGCAGATTGCCGCATACGAGGCGGAGGGC
Organism: Paenibacillus sp. FW126-R14; assembly: GCF_058789495.1. Taxonomy (NCBI): domain Bacteria; kingdom Bacillati; phylum Bacillota; class Bacilli; order Caryophanales; family Paenibacillaceae; genus Paenibacillus; species Paenibacillus sp. FW126-R14. The sequence continues at coordinate 12,110 of NZ_JBYTBS010000046.1, forward strand.
CGCAAGCCTTCGACAAGATTCCGTGTGCCGGCAGACCGGATCATCGGCTTCGAGGACAAGGTTCGAGAACATGTTGAGTTTGAATCGAACGGGATCGGCGACTTTATTATCGCGCGTCCTGACGGGATTCCGACGTACAATTTTGCCGTCATTGTGGACGATCATATGATGAAAATCAACTTGGTTATCCGCGGTGAGGAACATCTGTCCAACACGCCTAGACAAATCCTCATGTATGAGGCTCTAGGCATGCCGATTCCGGAATTCGCTCACTTGGCGTTGATTCTGAATCCGGACCGGAAGAAAATGAGCAAACGGGACGAGTCGATCATCCAGTTTATCGAGCAGTACCGGGAGTTAGGCTACTTGCCGGAAGCTGTTGTGAATTTCATCGCTCTGCTGGGATGGTCTCCTGGCGGCGAAGAAGAGATGTTTACGAAGGAAGAACTGATTGCCCAGTTTGACCTCGATCGCGTATCGAAGAGTCCGGCTGTGTTTGATATGGATAAATTGAACTGGATGAACAACGCCTATTTGAAAAAGGCTCCGCTCTCCCGCGTCGTCGAGCTGTGCGTGCCTCATCTGCAAAAAGCCGGATACATCGAGCCGCAGTTGGATGAAGCGGGCCAGGCTTGGGTAACGGCTCTCGTAGGCTTGAATCAAGAGAGAATGCGCTTCGCGGCGGAAATTGTCGAATTGTCGGGCATCTTCTTCAAAGAGGAGCTCGTGATCGACGAAGAAGCTGCGGCTGTACTGAAAGAAGAGCATGTTCCGGTTGTATTGTCCAGCTTCTTGGGGCAAGTTGAGGGGGCCGAAACTTTCACGGTAGAGGCGATCCCGGCGCTGCTGAAACAAGTGCAGAAGGATACGGGCTTCAAAGGGAAGCAATTGTTCATGTCGATCCGTTCTGCCTTGACAGGACAAGTGCATGGACCTGATCTCAATGTGTCCTTGTACCTGCTCGGCAAAGAAAAAGTCGCTTCGCGGCTACGGAACTTGTTGTAATACAGGGCTCTTTTCGCTATACTTAGTTCAATAAGGAACGCAATGATCAGGAGAGTACGTTTATTTAGGGATTTATCAGAGAGGATAATCGGAGCCGTCAGGCTTCGGCTGTGAGTTATCCATTCCCTCTAATCGGAAATGCACCTGGGAGCTGCCGCGCCGAATACTCGGATACACGAGTAGGGTAGGCGCAGCCGAAATGCCCACGTTACGGGTTTTTGAGTTGGGAGACTTCCGAGTCACCAAGCAGAGTGGAACCGCGATTAATCACGCCTCTGCAGCCTTATGGCTGCGGGGGCTTTTTTTATACACAGGAGTACTGATTTCCTACTAAGAAGGTGAGAGCATGTGGCAAACGATCAAATCTGACATTTCCGCCGTATTCGATAACGACCCGGCTGCACGCAGCTGGTTTGAGGTTGTGTTTACGTACTCGGGCCTTCATGCAATTTGGGCGCATCGTATCGGTCATTGGTTCTACAAGCGGCAGATGTTTACCATCGCGCGGATCGTCTCCCAATGGAGCCGTTTCATGACAGGAATTGAGATTCATCCAGGGGCCACGATCGGCAAGAGGCTGTTTATTGACCATGGGATGGGAGTCGTGATTGGGGAAACGTGCGAAATCGGCGACGATGTTATTTTGTATCAAGGGGTAACTTTGGGTGGAACTGGGAAAGAAAAAGGAAAGAGACACCCAACAATTGGCAATAATGTAGTTGTCGGATCGGGCGCCAAAATTTTAGGCTCCTTCCTTGTGGGCGAGAATTCACGGATTGGCTCCAATGCCGTTGTTATCCGCGAAGTTCCTTCGAACAGTACGGTTGTAACGATGCCTGCTAAGCTTGTGAAGCGGGACGGCGTGCGCGTGAATCGTTTGGACCACGGTAATTTGCCGGATCCCATTGTCGATATTTTCCAAGAAATGCAGCAGCAAATTAACGAATTGAGAAGACAGTTAGAACAAGAACGGGTTAAGAATGGAGGAGCGAGAGAACATGACGCTCAGAATGTATAATACGTTAACACGCAAGAAGGAAGAGTTCGTACCCCTTGAACCGGGGAAAGTGAAGATGTACGTATGCGGTCCAACCGTATATAACTATATCCACATCGGGAACGGCCGACCGGTCATTTTCTTCGATGTCGTACGGCGCTTTTTAGAGTCTCAGCAGTATGAAGTCACTTATATTACAAATTTTACCGATGTCGATGATAAAATGATTCGCAAGGCCGAGGAGATGGGCACGACCGTTCCGGAATTAGCAGAAACCTTCATCGCCGCTTTCTTGGAAGATATCCAAGCGCTAGGCGTGCATGAAGCGACACTCAATCCGCGTGTAACGGAGAATATTCAGGAAATCATCGATTTCATTGCTGCGCTCGTGGAGAAAGGCTATGCCTACGAGGCGCGCGGCGACGTATATTACCGGACGACCAAATTTGCCGAGTACGGCAAGCTTTCCCAGCAAAATTTGGAGGAGCTCCAGTACGGCATTCGCATCGAAGTGGACGACCGCAAAGAGAATCCGCAGGATTTTGTTCTTTGGAAAGCGGCGAAACCGGGTGAAATCTATTGGGATAGCCCATGGGGCCAAGGCCGCCCGGGCTGGCATATCGAGTGCTCTGCCATGGTGCGCAAATATTTGGGCGAAACGATTGATATCCACGGCGGCGGACAAGATTTGACGTTCCCGCATCATGAGTGCGAGATTGCCCAAACGGAAGCGGTGACCGGCCATCCGATGGCGAATTACTGGCTTCATAATGCTTTCTTGAACATCGATAATGAAAAAATGTCCAAATCGCTGGGGAACGGCATACTGATCCGCGATCTGGTGAAGCAAATCAAGCCGGAAGTGTTCCGCTTCTTCATGTTGTCGGCTCATTACCGCAATCCGCTGAACTTCAGCGACGAGAGCTTGAAGCAGGCGGCCAATGCGTTGGAACGCATTCAAAATGCGAACGACAACCTGAAGCACCGGCTGGCGACGGCATCTGTGGCAAGCGAAGTGGAAGATGACCTTAAGGAGCGCGTAGCTGCGATTGCCAAACAGTTCGTCGAGAAGATGAATGACGACTTCAACACCCCGGATGCGATTACAGCGGTGTTCGATCTGGTTGCAGAAGCGAACTTGTATCTGCAGCAGGAGCGGGTGAATGCCGCCGCACTACAGGTATTCTTGGATCAGCTGCAAGTCTTCGATCAGACCTTGGGCATACTGTCTCAGCAAGCGGACGAACTGCTGGATGAAGAGATTGAGATGCTGATCGTCGAGCGGACGGAAGCGCGGAAGTCCAAAAACTGGGCGCGTGCGGACGAAATCCGAGACCTGCTCACAGAGAAAGGGATATTCCTTGAGGACACGCCGCAAGGAATTCGTTGGCGCCGCAAATGAGTGAGACTTTTACAGATTCTGCAAACCTGTTTGTTTTTCCGCCGTCCAAAAGCCCTCATTTGCTGAACCCGCTTGTACTCGCCTATATCGGGGATGCGGTGTATGAGGTCTACATTCGACAATATGTGATATCTGGCGGAAACCATCGGCCGAATCATTTGCACAAAGCATCTACCGGCTATGTTTCAGCGAAGGCGCAATCCAGAGCGCTGGAAGCGTTGATGCCGATGCTGACGGAAGAAGAAACGGATATCGTGAAGCGCGGACGCAATGCCAAATCAGGAACGACAGCCAAAAACGCGGATGTGCTGGAGTACCGGCACAGCACCGCGTTTGAGTGCTTAATCGGATATTTGTATTATAAGCAGTCCTTTGAACGTTTGAAGGAAATATTGGATTTTGCCCTTGCTTACAAGAATAAAGCCTAGCTTGTGCCCAGGGTAAGCGTTGTTGAAATTAGTGGAATTTTAGGAGGAAAAATAATGGAAGAAGAATATATTGGCGGGAAGCACTCCGTTCTTGAGGCGATCCGTGCCGGTCGAACGATTAACAAAATTTGGATTGCCGAGAATGCGCAGAAGCAGTTCGCAGGGCCAATTGTCGCGGAAGCGAAAAATTTGGGGATTCTCGTTCAGTTTACAGACAAGCGCAAGCTTGACCAAATGGTGGAAGGACTTCAGCATCAAGGCGTCATCGCGCAGGTGGCGGCTTATGAGTACGTGGAAGTGGAGGATATTCTTGCGAAAGCCGAAGCGCTTGGACAAGATCCTTTTATTCTGATTCTTGATGAAATTGAAGATCCGCATAACCTGGGCTCAATCCTCCGGACAGCGGACTGCACCGGGGTTCATGGTGTCATTATTCCCAAGAGACGCTCCGTAGGACTCACGGCAACGGTTTCCAAAACCTCAGCCGGGGCTGTCGAGTATGTGCCTGTTGCCCGGGTAACGAACATCGCTCAGACGATCGAACAGCTCAAAGAGAAAGGCGTTTGGGTCGCAGGAACAGACGTGACCGCAGCGCAAGATGTCTACAAGGCTAACTTCGATATGCCTATAGCTCTTGTTATCGGCAATGAGGGCAAAGGTGTGGGGAGGTTAATTAAGGAGAGATGTGACTTCTTAGTTAAGCTGCCGATGGCTGGACATGTCAATTCCTTGAATGCCTCCGTCGCCGCGGGTGTCTTGATGTACGAGGCGGTTCGCCAACGCAACAAGAGTTAACAGCAGATGGAAGAGTTTCTGATCGTAGACGGCTACAATATCATTGGGGCTTGGCCTGAACTGAGTAAGCTTAAAGACACTGACTTGGAAGGTGCCCGGGATAAGTTGATTCATATGCTGGCTGAATATCAATCTTACTCGGGCATGAAAGTATATCTGGTTTTTGACGCTTATATGGTACCTGGACTTGGGAAGAAATATATACAGAGCAAGCTGAACGTGCTCTACACCAAAGAGAAGGAAACCGCGGATGAACGGATCGAACGCTTGGTTACGAATTTGATGGGAAGACGCAAGCAGATCTATGTGGCCACCTCCGATATGATTGAGCAGCATGTTATTTTCGGTAAAGGAGCTCTTCGATTGCCGGCAGGCGAACTTCTTATCAAAATCAAACAGAACCGCAAAGAAGTCCGGGAACGTATTCAACCTGAAACGACGACCAAGCGCAATCCGTTCGAAGGCAAGTTGAGCAGTGATATCAAGGCGCAGTTTGAGCGGTGGCGAAGAGGGGAGTAAATCCTCCAAATGCTAGAAATGGTGGGAGGCCCCGTTGACGTTGTGAGATTTCATCATGTATACTTAACCTAAACTTTTAATGTGAATCTGGGTAGTCCTGCAGGCCGGAGGGATTGTTGGTGAGTGTCGACCTCAAAGAACTGAGAATGTATGATTATGACCTCAAGCCAGATGAAGACATTGTCGAGGCAGTCCGTGAAGGCAGTAGCGAAGCGTTGGAATACCTTATCAATAAATACAAGAACTTCGTGCGTGCCAAAGCACGTTCTTATTTTTTGATAGGTGCAGACCGAGAAGATATTGTGCAGGAAGGCATGATAGGTTTATATAAATCTATTCGCGACTTCCGAGGAGACAAGCTTGCTTCATTCAAAGCCTTTGCTGAACTGTGCATTACCCGACAGATCATCACGGCGATTAAGACAGCAACGCGTCAGAAGCACATACCTCTTAATTCCTACGTGTCACTGGACAAGCCAATCTATGATGAAGATTCTGATCGTACGCTGCTTGACGTCATTAGCGGTTCCAGGGTTACAGACCCTGAGGAGCTTGTGATCAATCAAGAAGAATTTACGGGTCTTGAAGATAAAATGGGAGAAATATTGAGCGACTTGGAACGTAGGGTGCTTATGCTCTATCTTGATGGAAGGTCTTACCAAGAAATAGCGGTGGATCTGGATCGTCATGTCAAGTCTATTGATAATGCTCTTCAACGTGTGAAACGCAAGCTTGAACGTTATCTGGAAGTTAGAGATTTGTAGCATATGCCCGCGATGCCTTGCGTGACTTGGCGCCGCGGGCGTTTTCTTTGTACGAGGTTTATTATCGAGCCGGAGCGTCTATACTGATGATACTCTCGCATTTGTGAGACTTCTGCCTTGACACTCCGTTGCGGGTTGTGATAAAGTAGTTCGAGTAGCCCTAAAAGTCGCTTTCTTTTTGACGCGCTTCGAAGGGCTTTAATTAGAACGTGTCTGTAGGAGGTGTACATCATGCGGGTCATCATCACATTAGCGTGCACAAATTGCAAACAAAGAAACTATGCATCCACTAAAAATAAGCGCAACAATCCCGACCGTATTGAGTTGAAGAAATATTGCAAATTTTGCAATGAACATACTGCTCATCGCGAGACTAGGTAGTTCTTTGGAGGTGTAGTTTGTGGGGTTCTTGGCTAGAATGAGACAAAGCTTCGGTTCCACTTTTTCCTTCTTCACCGACAGTTGGACAGAACTCAAAAAGGTCAAGTGGCCAAGTCGCAAAGAAATGATTACCTACACACTTGTTGTGTTGGGAACCGTAGCTTTTGTTGCTATTTATTTCTTTGTGCTGGATCTTGGAATTTCTGAGTTGCTGCGCCTTGTTTTTAAATAAACAGGACTATAGGTGAATTTATTCATGGAAAAAAGATGGTACGTCGTACATACCTATTCAGGGTATGAGAACAAAGTGAAAGCCAACCTGGAGAAACGTGTTGAGTCCATGGAAATGACGGACAAGATCTTCCGTGTGCTTGTGCCTATGGAAGAGGAACTGGTAAACAAAGACGGCAAGAAGAAAGTCGTCATGCGTAAAGTTTATCCAGGGTATGTTCTCGTGGAAATGATTCAAACGGATGATTCTTGGTACGTAGTACGTAATACGCCAGGAGTTACTGGATTCGTAGGTTCTACGGGATCCGGCTCTAAACCGACTGCATTATTACCTGAGGAAGTTGAATCTATTTTGAAGCATATGGGGATGGAAGAGCCGAAGGCGAAGATCGACTTCGAACTCAAAGAAACCGTACGCGTCAAGGTGGGGCCTTTCGCAAACTTTGTCGGATCTGTTGAAGAAATTGTGGCTGACAAGGGTAAACTTAAGGTGCATGTCAACATGTTTGGTAGGGAAACCCCGCTTGAGCTCGATTTCGACCAAGTGGAAAAGCTATAACACAAGACAACCAAGGGTTTCTACCAGGTCTATTCCTCGGGATAGACCTTCACTAGTGGGATCTATATTATAAACAGGAGGTGTCTATCATGGCAAAAAAGGTTATTAAAATCGTCAAGCTTCAAGTTCAAGCTGCGAAAGCAAATCCAGCACCACCGATCGGTCCAGCATTGGGTCAAGCAGGTGTGAACATCATGGCTTTCTGTAAAGAGTTTAACGCTCGTACTGCTGATCAAGTAGGCCTTATTATTCCGGTTGAGATCACAGTATTCGAGGATCGTTCCTTTACATTCATCACAAAAACGCCTCCGGCTGCAGTTCTTCTTCGCGTCGTTGCTGGTATCGAAAAAGGATCCGGTGAACCAAACAAAAAGAAAGTTGCAACTGTGAAACGTGCAAAAGTTCGCGAAATCGCAGAACAAAAAATGCCTGACCTGAATGCTGCATCCGTTGAGGCTGCTATGCGTATGGTTGAAGGTACAGCTCGCAGCATGGGAATCACTATCGAAGATTAATTCCGCAAGGAATGCGACTGTGTGAGCCTCGGCTTGCGAATAAGTTTTCTCGGAAAACTTTGAGGTCGCTCGGTGGGAGGATTATCCGCTAATACCACTAAGGAGGATTTAGATTATGCCTAAACACGGTAAAAAATACCGCGAAGTATCTCAGCTTGTAAATGCTGAAACTTTGTACGATCCGTCAGAAGCAATCGAGCTTGTTAAGAAAACAGCTCCTGCTAAATTTGATGAAACTGTAGATGTTGCAGTTCGTCTGGGTGTAGACCCAAGAAAACAAGATCAGGCTGTTCGTGGGGTAGTTGTACTTCCACACGGTACTGGTAAAACAAAACGCGTACTTGTATTTGCTAAAGGCGACAAAGCGAAAGAAGCTGAAGCAGCTGGTGCGGATTTTGTTGGTGATGCTGACATGATCAACAAAATTCAACAAGGTTGGTTCGAGTTCGACGTTTGCGTAGCTACTCCGGACATGATGAGCGAAGTTGGTAAACTGGGTCGTATCCTCGGGGGTAAAGGTTTAATGCCAAACCCTAAAGCGGGAACAGTTACTTTCGACGTAACGAAAGCCGTTCAGGAGATCAAAGCTGGTAAAATCGAATACCGTCTTGACAAAGCAGGACAAATCCATGCTCCACTTGGTAAAGTATCTTTCGATGCAGACAAGTTGAACGAAAACTTCAAAGCATTGGTTGATGCGCTTGTTAGAGCGAAACCGGCAGCTGCTAAAGGTGTTTACCTGAAAAACATTGCTGTATCCTCAACAATGGGACCAAGTGTTCGAGTAAACGTAAGCTCCTTCAGATAAGTAATAGCTTCCAGTTGACTTCGGTCACTGGGCGTGATACTCTATCAAAGGTCATAAAAATGAATATGCAAACCGTAGACAGTAGGTGCCACGTGCTTAATTTCCTACCGAGGTGTTATGATATATATAACGATTTCTTTGAACATCAGGGAAAAAGTGAACACATCATGCCTTCGTAGCGTCTACGAAGGCATTTCTTATTCATATAAGGAATGCTGATGCTCCTACTGTTTGTGATATTGAAACATAAATGCATAAGAAGTGAGGTGTACTATGGCAAACGCGAAAATTCTTGCTGAGAAACAACTGGCAGTAGCTGAAGTGACTGAAAAGTTCAAAGCTAGTGCTTCTACAGTCATCGCTGACTACCGCGGTTTGAACGTAGCTCAAGTAACACAGCTGCGTAAAACTCTGCGTGAAGCTGGTATTGAATTCGTAGTTCTCAAGAACTCGTTGGCTAGACGCGCATCGGCAAATGCTGAACTTAGCGCATTGGATGAGTACCTAACAGGTCCAACCGCTATTGCTTTCAGTAAAGACGATCTAGTTGCTCCGGCGAAAATCTTGACTGAATTTGCGAAAAAGAATGACAAATTGAGCGTAAAAGGTGGCGTGGTCGAAGGCCGCGTAGTTGGATACGATCAAATTAAAGCACTTGCTGAACTTCCATCCAGAGATGGTCTTCTCTCCATGTTGCTTAGCGTTCTTCAGGCTCCTGTTCGTAACTTTGCACTTGCTGTTAAAGCAGTTGCTGAGAAAAAAGAAGCTGAAGGTCAAGCTTAATACCGTGTACGAAACGTTTTACAACAACAAACTAATTTATTAATGATAATGGAGGTTTAACCATGAGCACAAATGCAACGATCCTAGAAGCAATCAAAGGCATGACAATCTTGGAATTGAACGACCTGGTTAAAGCAATTGAAGAAGAGTTTGGCGTAACAGCAGCTGCTCCAGTAGCAGTTGGCGGTGGCGCAGCAGTAGCAGTTGAAGAAGCTCAAACTGAGTTTGATGTTATCTTGACTAACGCTGGTGCTTCCAAAATCAACGTAATCAAAGTAGTTCGCGAAATCACAGGTCTTGGCCTGAAAGAAGCGAAAGACCTGGTTGACGGCGCTCCAAAACCAATCAAAGAAAAAGTTAGCTCCGAAGAAGCAGAAGCTGTTAAAGCTAAGCTTACAGAAGCTGGCGCAACTGTTGAAGTTAAGTAATTTCTTTTACGGGAAACCTCTTGAAGCTTGCCTTCAAGAGGTTTTTTTACCTAAGCTTTTACCTTTAGGAAAGCCTTAGGAACGCTCGCAGTTATTTGATTTTCCTATAGGTAAAAAAGAGGAGGGAATCTTAACGTGTCAGAGCATTATTATACGCAGCGTCCCACGGTTAAGCGTGATGTCAACGAAGCGCAAGAGGAACTGCGCGGTAAGAAGTACACATTCCTGACGGATGCCGGCGTCTTTTCCAAAAAAGGTGTGGACTATGGAAGCAAGCACCTGATTGAAACAATGCAGCTGAAAGAGGATGCCAAGGTACTTGATGTTGGGTGCGGCTACGGCCCGATAGGACTTACTGCAGCGTCGATGTGTCCTAAGGGGCATGTGACAATGGTCGACATTAATGAGAGAGCTGTCGAGTTGAGTACGGAAAATGCACGGCGCAACGGGATTGCCAATGTGTCGATCTTGCAAAGCGATTTATTGGAGCAGGTGAAGGAGCAGCGCTTTGACGTGGTGCTCACAAATCCTCCGATCCGTGCAGGGAAAGAAGTCGTGCATCGGATCTTTACGGATGCTTACGATTGTCTGGTCGACGGCGGCTCGATCTGGGTTGTCATACAGAAAAAACAAGGCGCGCCATCAGCGATGAAAAAACTAGAGTCGCTGTACCGTGAAGTTGTAGAGGTATCCAAAGACAAAGGCTACAAAATACTCAAAGCAACAAAGTAGCATATGCTTCCCGGGTGGAGGACCTATTTGCTAGCCATAATCGTGGAAATTTGTTTGACTTGACATTTCACATATGGTATTATTAAAAAATGTCAGTATTAAGATGGGACACATGTCTTTAGTTAACAAAAATGTCAAGTCTTTTTTTCCTCCGAGATGAATAAAATTTAAACTTGTAACGTATAATGTTTGAATTTTAGGAAACTCTAACAGGATGGGAAGAAATATTTGGAAAGTTTTATTGATTACAGGGAAAAATCTTCATCCATACAGTCGCTTATTTCGGACGGGCTCCATAACGGAGGCGTCCTGAGTGTACGTCGGTCGAAGTTTTTCTTCTTCTTTTTATTTATTGAGTAGAGTTGAGGGGTGAATGAAAGTTGGCGGGACATCTTGTTCAATTTGGACGACGTAAACGCAGGACTTATGCACGAATTAATGAGGTGCTGGGCATTCCAAACCTGATTGAAATCCAGCAAAAATCGTATGAGTGGTTTTTGGAAGAAGGATTACGTGAGATGTTTCAGGATATCTCTCCAATTCAGGATTTTACAGGCAACCTAGTACTGGAGTTTATTGACTATAGCTTGGGGGATCCTAAGTATTCGGTCGATGAATCCAAAGAACGCGACGTAACCTATGCGGCGCCGTTAAGAGTCAAAGTCCGTTTGATTAATAAGGAAACCGGAGAGGTCAAGGAACAAGAAGTGTTCATGGGGGATTTCCCTATTATGACCGATACGGGAACGTTCATTATTAACGGTGCGGAGCGTGTTATCGTCTCCCAGCTCGTTCGTTCCCCCAGTGTTTATTATAGCACGAAAGTGGATAAAAACGGCAAAAAAACTTACACGGCTACGGTTATTCCGAACCGTGGAGCTTGGTTGGAGCTTGAAACCGATGCGAAGGATATTATCTATGTCCGTATCGATCGCACGCGCAAAATTCCAGTAACGGTACTGCTTCGTTCATTAGGGTTTGGCACGGATGCAGAGATTTTGGATTTGCTCGGTGATAATGAATATATCCGCAATACGCTCGATAAAGATAACACGGATTCTACGGAAAAAGCGTTGATCGAAATCTATGAGCGTCTTCGTCCGGGCGAACCGCCTACGCTTGATAATGCAAGAAGCTTAATCGTCGCTCGTTTCTTTGATCCGAAGCGTTATGACTTGGCTAACGTAGGTCGTTACAAAATCAATAAGAAATTACACATTAAAAATAGATTGTTCAATCAGCGCCTGGCGGAAACTTTGGTGGATTCCGAAACGGGAGAAATCATTGCTGAAGCAGGACAACTGCTGGATCGTCGCGTGTTAGACGAAATCCTTCCTTTTATCGAAAAAGGAGCAGGCTACAAAGAGTTCTCCATTCCGAAGGGTGTAACTGGCGCGGATACGATCCCTGTTCAGTGCATCAACGTGTACTCGCCGACAGAAGAAGGCAAGGTTGTTAAAGTAATCTCTAACGGGGTTATCGACAAACAAGTGAAGAACATCACGCCTGCCGATATCATTTCATCCATCAACTATTTCATCAACTTGCTGCATGGCATTGGGAATACGGATGATATTGACCACTTAGGCAACCGTAGACTTCGTTCTGTTGGTGAATTGCTGCAAAACCAATTCCGTATCGGTCTGTCCCGTATGGAACGTGTTGTTCGTGAGCGTATGTCCATTCAAGATGCGAATGTCATTACGCCGCAAGCTTTAATCAACATTCGTCCTGTTATCGCGTCGATCAAAGAGTTCTTCGGAAGCTCGCAGCTTTCTCAATTTATGGACCAAACGAATCCGCTTGCCGAATTGACGCACAAAAGACGTCTATCTGCACTCGGACCCGGCGGTTTGACGAGAGAGCGCGCAGGGATGGAAGTTCGTGACGTCCATCACTCTCACTATGGCCGTATGTGTCCAATTGAGACTCCAGAGGGACCGAACATCGGGTTGATCAACTCCTTGTCTACGTTTGCCCGTATTAATGAGTATGGCTTCATTGAAGCTCCGTACCGTTGGGTAGATCCGAAGTCGGGAACTGTTACTGACCAAATCGCTTACCTGACTGCGGATGAAGAAGATAACTACGTAATCGCGCAAGCGAACGCCGAGTTGACGGAAGAGAACAAATTCGTTGATTCAGCGATTATCGTCCGTTACAAAGATGATAACTTAACGCTGCCGGTTGAACGTGTCGACTACATGGACGTTTCTCCGAAGCAAGTTGTTTCCGTAGCGACGGCATTAATTCCGTTCCTTGAAAACGATGACTCCAACCGTGCGTTGATGGGATCCAACATGCAGCGTCAAGCCGTACCTCTTTTGATTCCAAAAGCGCCTCTAGTAGGTACTGGTATGGAGCACAAAGTCGCGAAGGACTCGGGAGTATGTATTGTCTCCAAATTTGATGGAATTATTGAGAAAGCTGCTGCGAATGAAATTTGGCTGCGTCGCCAGGAACTGGTTGACGGCAAATTGGTCAGCGGCAACATCGTCAAATATAAGCTTCACAAATTCATGCGTTCCAACCAAGGTACGTGCATTAATCAACGTCCGATTGTGAAAAAGGGCCAATTGATTAAAGCGGGCGATATTCTTGCTGACGGACCATCAACAGAGCAAGGCGAATTGGCTTTGGGCCGTAACGTTGTCGTAGCCTTCATGACTTGGGAAGGGTACAACTACGAGGATGCGATCTTGTTAAGCCAAAAGCTTGTGAAAGAAGATGTGTACACGTCCATTCACATTGAGGAATATGAGTCCGAAGCGCGTGATACGAAGCTTGGACCTGAAGAAATTACACGCGACATCCCGAACGTCGGGGAAGATGCGCTGAAAAATCTTGACGAGCGCGGAATCATCCGTGTCGGTGCCGAAATCGGTGCTGGCGACATCCTCGTAGGTAAAGTAACGCCTAAAGGTGTGACTGAGCTTACGGCGGAAGAAAGATTGCTGCACGCGATCTTCGGTGAGAAAGCTCGTGAAGTTCGTGACACGTCCCTGCGCGTACCGCACGGTACGGACGGTATCGTTGTCGACGTGAAAGTATTTACCCGTGAGAACGGCGATGAGCTGCCTCCTGGCGTGAACCAACTCGTTCGTGTCTATATCGCGCAAAAACGGAAAATTTCCGAAGGCGATAAAATGGCGGGACGTCACGGTAACAAAGGGGTCGTTGCCCGTATTCTTCCTGAAGAAGATATGCCTTTCCTTCCGGATGGTACTCCTGTTGAGGTTGTCTTGAATCCACTAGGGGTTCCTTCGCGGATGAATATCGGTCAAGTGCTTGAAGTTCACTTAGGTATGGCTTCCAAGTACCTGGGCATCCACGCGGCTACGCCTGTATTCGACGGAGCGCGCGAGTATGACGTGTTCGATGCGATGGAAGAAGCCGGCATGCAGCGCAGCGGCAAAACGATTCTGTACGATGGCCGTACAGGGGAATCTTTCGAGCGCGAAGTTACGGTTGGCGTCATGTACATGATCAAACTGGCGCACATGGTTGACGATAAAATCCATGCCCGTTCCACAGGACCTTACTCCCTTGTTACTCAGCAGCCGCTGGGTGGTAAAGCGCAGTTCGGTGGTCAGCGTTTCGGGGAGATGGAGGTATGGGCGCTTGAGGCTTATGGTGCCGCCTATACACTGCAAGAGATTCTTACTGTGAAGTCCGATGACGTCGTAGGCCGTGTGAAAACATACGAGTCCATCGTAAAAGGCGAGAATGTTCCAGAACCGGGTGTTCCGGAATCATTCAAAGTTTTGATCAAAGAGCTTCAAAGCTTGGGTATGGACGTCAAAATCCTTTCCGGCGACGAAGAAGAGATCGAAATGCGCGAAGCCGATGATGACGACGAAGTCACCAGCGATAAATTAAACCTAAATTTAGAGGGCTCTGAATTAGGGGTCAATGAATAGAGAACACCACATTAGATCGAGATCGATTCACTGCATAGTGGGTTTAAATTCTTAAAGGAGGGTTGCTCCTTGATGGACGTTAACAACTTCGAGTTTATGAAAATCGGTTTGGCATCACCCGATAAAATTCGCTCTTGGTCCCGTGGGGAAGTAAAGAAGCCGGAAACGATTAACTACAGAACTTTAAAGCCTGAGAAAGAAGGTCTTTTCTGCGAAAAGATCTTCGGGCCAACCAAAGATTGGGAATGTCATTGCGGTAAATACAAACGCGTCCGTTACAAGGGCGTCGTTTGTGACCGCTGTGGCGTTGAAGTAACCCGCCAGAAAGTACGTCGCGAGCGTATGGGGCACATTGAGCTTGCAGCTCCTGTATCGCATATCTGGTACTTTAAAGGCATTCCAAGCCGCATGGGTCTTGCTTTGGATATGTCTCCAAGATCCTTGGAGGAAATTATCTACTTCGCGTCCTATGTGGTAACCGATCCAGGGGATACACCTTTGGAGAAGAAACAGCTTCTTTCCGAAAAAGAATACCGCAGCTACCGCGAGAAGTACGGCTACGCGTTCCAAGCGGGCATGGGTGCTGAGGCAGTGAAAAAGCTTCTGATCGATATCGACATCGAACGTGAAGTCGATACGCTCAAAGAAGAATTGAAAACAGCGCAAGGTCAACGCCGCAATCGTGCGATCAAGCGTTTGGAAGTTATGGAAGCATTCCGTAACTCGAAGAATTTGCCGGGTTGGATGATTCTGGATGTACTTCCGGTTATCCCGCCGGAACTTCGTCCGATGGTTCAATTGGACGGCGGACGCTTCGCGACCTCCGACTTGAATGATCTCTATCGCCGGGTTATCAACCGTAACAACCGTCTCAAAAGATTGCTCGACCTGGGCGCTCCGGACATTATCGTTCAAAATGAGAAGCGCATGCTGCAAGAAGCGGTAGATGCTCTTATCGATAACGGCCGCCGCGGCCGTCCGGTAACAGGACCTGGTAACCGTCCGTTGAAATCCCTCAGCCATATGCTGAAAGGTAAACAAGGACGTTTCCGTCAAAACTTGCTCGGTAAACGTGTTGACTATTCCGGTCGTTCCGTTATCGTAGTAGGACCTCACCTGAAGATGTACCAATGCGGTCTTCCGAAGGAAATGGCACTTGAATTGTTCAAGCCTTTCGTCATGAAAGAGCTTGTAAATAAAGGTTTGGCCCACAACATCAAAAGCGCGAAACGCAAAGTCGAGCGCGTAAGTCCGGATGTTTGGGATGTTCTCGAAGAAGTTATTAAGGAGCATCCGGTTCTTCTGAACCGTGCCCCCACATTGCACAGACTCGGGATTCAGGCGTTCGAGCCGATTCTCGTGGAAGGCCGTGCCATCAAGCTGCATCCGCTCGTATGTACAGCCTACAACGCTGACTTCGACGGTGACCAAATGGCGGTCCACGTACCTCTGTCATCGGAAGCACAAGCGGAAGCTCGCTTATTGATGCTGGCGTCCGGTAACATTTTGAACCCGAAAGACGGCAAGCCGGTTGTTACACCTTCACAGGATATGGTTCTGGGAAGCTTCTACTTAACAACGGACAACAAATTTGCTAAAGGTGCCGGTTCTATTATTAGAACTGTACACGAAGCGATTTCTTCCTATCAATCGGGCAAAATGGCTCTGCATGCGCGTGTTGCTATTCCGGCGAAAGCTTTGAATAAAACGAGCTTTACTGAGAAGCAGCAAAATGCCATGTTGATTACAACGATCGGTAAAATCATTATGAACGAAATCTATCCAAGCGATTTCCCATTCATCAATGAACCGACCAAAACGAACTTGCTGAACGGTATTCCAGATTCCCACTTTGTCTTCGACAAAGGTGCCGATCTGAAAGCCATTATGCTTGAGCGTCCTGAGAACAAAGCGGTAGGTAAAGAATACCTCGGCTCTATCATTGCTGAGTGCTTCCGTAAATACCAAACGACGCAAACGTCGATGATCCTTGATAAAATCAAAGAGCTTGGCTTCACGTACTCCACCAAAGCGGGTATTACCGTTGCTGTCTCCGACGTTGTGGTTCCAACTGAAAAAGAAGGAATCCTCAAAGAGTGCGAAGAGAAAGTACGCGTAGTTACGAACCAATACCGCCGTGGTTTGATTACGGATGAAGAGCGTTATGACCGTGTTATTGCGATCTGGAGTAAAGCGAAGGATGAAATCACCGATATTCTGATGAAATCCCTCGATAAGTACAACTCCATCTCGATGATGGTTGAGTCCAAAGCACGGGGTAACAAATCGCAGATTACACAGCTTGGCGGTATGCGTGGTTTGATGGCGAATCCATCCGGTAAAATTATGGAGTTGCCGATTAAATCGAACTTCCGTGAAGGTTTGACGATCTTGGAGTACTTTATTTCCACGCACGGTGCGCGTAAAGGTCTTGCCGATACGGCGCTTCGTACAGCTGACTCCGGTTACTTGACTCGTCGTCTCGTAGACGTAGCGCAGGACGTTATCGTTCGTGAGGACGATTGCGGTACGGATAAAGGCTTCATGGTTAGCAAAATTCAAGACGGTAAAGAGGTTATCGAAGATCTCTACGACCGTATCGAAGGACGCTATGCGTTTGAAACTGTTCGCAATCCGCAAACAGGCGAAGTCATCGTTCAACGCAACGAGCTGATCGAATCCGAAATTGCAGATGCGATCATCGATGCCGGTATTGAAAGACTTCAAATTCGTTCCGTTCTTAGCTGCCGCACCAATCATGGTGTTTGTAAGAAATGTTACGGCCGCAACTTGGCGACAGGCCAATTCGTTGAGATTGGTGAGGCTGTAGGTATCATTGCCGCTCAATCCATCGGTGAGCCAGGAACACAGTTGACAATGCGTACGTTCCATACCGGTGGTGTTGCCGGAGACGATATTACGCAAGGTTTGCCGCGTATTCAAGAGCTTTTCGAAGCTCGGAATCCGAAAGGTCAAGCGATCATTTCCGAGATTGACGGCGTCGTCAAAGAAATTCGCGAGGCGAAAGATCGTCGTGAAATCGAAGTCCAAGGCGAAGCGGAATCCAAGGTATATGCAGTTCCTTACGGTTCCCGTGTACGTGTATCTCTGAACCAACAAGTTGAGGCCGGAGACGAGCTGACAGACGGATCTATCGATCCGAAAGAGATGCTTCGCATCAAAGGTATCCGCGGCGTGCAGAACTACATTCTGCAAGAGGTTCAACGTGTTTACCGTAACCAAGGGGTAGAAATTAACGATAAGCATATTGAAGTTATGGTTCGTCAAATGTTGCGGAAAATCCGCATCGTTGATGCTGGAGATACGACGCTCCTTCCAGGTTCCTTCGTAGACATTCATGAATATGAAGCAGCCAACAAAGTAGCTTTGTTCGCCGGCAATGAGCCAGCTGTTGCAAGACCAATCTTGCTCGGTATCACCAAAGCGTCCCTTGAGACAGATTCCTTCCTGTCCGCGGCGTCCTTCCAAGAGACAACTCGTGTCTTGACGGATGCAGCGATCAAAGGCAAGGTCGACCAATTGCTCGGTCTGAAGGAGAACGTTATTATCGGTAAACTCATTCCTGCAGGAACGGGTATGCCTCGTTACCGGAACATCCGGATTACGGACCCGAACGAAGTGCTCGTGCAAGATGAGGATCTCGAAAAAGAAACTGTAGCCGTAGAATAACGTCTATATAAATCTAAGAGGGATGGCTGGTTAAGCTGTCCCTCTTGGTTTTTTTATAAAACTATGATTATGTTAAAAAGGAAAGAAGTTCTTCCTTGACACTGGAATCCCAAAATGCTAATATATCGTAGTGTGCCTAAGTTGATATTCTTTCCTTTCTTTGAAGGGGGTGCCTTATGTCTTATGATAAAGTCAAACAGGCGAAGAATATAAGTGTAGGGACGAAGAAGGTAACTAAGACAGTGGAGCAAGATAAAGCTGTTGAAGTGTTTGTTTCTAAAGATGCAGATCCGCGATTAACGATAAAGCTGGTAGCTCTCTGTAACCAAAAGGGTGTGCCAATAACCTACGTAGATTCTATGAAGCTGCTAGGTAAAGCATGTGGAATTGAAGTTGGAGCTGCGGTAGCAGCTGTTGTAAATGAATAAACGCTTAAGACGTTTTTGTTAGTGGGATGGCGTACATAAGTTTTCATAACTTTTGCAGCTGCCCGTGGCAAAGACTTTCTCTTTGCTCATTTATGACTCGCCTGGATCTGTGGGCTTGCAAAAAGTCTATCATGTTATGAATTTAGGGAGGAGGTGGCGATATGCCAACAATTAATCAACTAGTACGTAAAGGTCGTCAAGCGAAGGTGGATAAGTCTAAATCACCAGCTTTGCAAAAAGGTTTTAACGCTTTGAAAAGAGAAGCAACGGATTTGAGTGCACCTCAAAAACGTGGTGTCTGCACGCGTGTAGGTACAATGACTCCTAAGAAGCCTAACTCCGCACTTCGTAAATATGCTCGTGTTCGTTTGACGAACCGTGTAGAGGTGACAGCATACATTCCAGGTATCGGTCACAACCTGCAAGAGCACAGCGTTGTATTGATCCGTGGAGGAAGAATTAAAGATCTTCCAGGGGTACGTTATCACATCGTGCGTGGCGCGCTGGATACTTCCGGTGTTAACAACCGTAAGCAATCCCGTTCCAAATACGGTACTAAACGTCCGAAAGTAAAAAAATAAGATATAACAATCAGGGATGATTCTTATAAGAAAGGGGGATAACTATGCCTCGTAAAGGTCCAGTTACTCGCAGAGACGTATTGCCAGATCCGATTTATAATAGCAAACTTGTTACTCGTCTTATCAATCGTATTATGATCGATGGAAAAAGAGGGGTAGCACAGTCCATTCTATATAACGCTTTTAACCTCGTGAAAGATCGTACAGGTAAAGAGCCGATGGAAGTGTTCGAAGCTGCTATTAAAAACATTATGCCAGTTCTTGAAGTTAAAGCTCGCCGCGTAGGTGGAGCGAACTATCAAGTTCCAATCGAAGTAAAACCAGAGCGTCGTACGACACTTGGTTTGCGTTGGTTGGTCAACTACTCCCGTCTTCGCGGTGAGAAGACAATGGAAGAAAGATTGGCTTATGAAATTATCGATGCTAGCAATAGCACAGGTTCTTCCGTTAAGAAACGTGAAGATACACACAAGATGGCTGAAGCTAACAAAGCGTTCGCTCACTATCGTTGGTAGAATCATAAAACAGATTATAGAAAGGAGACATAACGACTTATGGCTAGAGAGTACTCCTTGAAAAATACACGTAATATCGGGATCATGGCACATATTGATGCTGGTAAAACAACTACCACTGAGCGTATCTTGTTCTATACAGGCCGTGTTCACAAAATCGGTGAAGTCCACGAAGGTGGAGCAACGATGGACTGGATGGAACAAGAGCAAGAGCGCGGAATCACAATTACTTCCGCCGCTACAACTGCTCACTGGGATGGTCACCGTATCAACGTTATTGATACCCCGGGACACGTTGACTTTACCGTTGAGGTAGAGCGTTCCCTTCGTGTATTGGATGGAGCAGTTGGTGTATTTAGCGCGAAAGAAGGCGTTGAGCCTCAATCCGAAACAGTTTGGAGACAAGCTGATAAATACAATGTTCCTCGTATTGCTTACGTTAACAAAATGGATATCATCGGTGCAGATTTCTTGCAAGTTGTTGAATCCATGCGTGTGAAATTGGGTGCAAATGCGGTTGCTATTCAACTTCCGATTGGTGCTGAGAATGAATTCAAAGGCATCATCGATTTGGTTGAAGAAGTAGCGTATATGTACAAAGACGATCTTGGTAAGGATATCGAGAAAATCGAAATTCCTGCTGAGTTTAAAGATAAAGTCGCAGAGCTCCGTTTGGAATTGGTAGAAAAAGTTGCTGAGCTTGATGAAGAGCTTACAATGAAATACCTTGAAGGCGAAGAATTGACTGTTGACGAAATCAAAGCAGCACTGCGTAAAGGTGTCTGTGAAGTTAAGATCTTCCCAGTTATCTGCGGATCTTCTTACAGAAACAAAGGCGTTCAATTGATGCTTGACGCGGTAATCAATTACCTGCCGGCTCCAATTGATGTACCTGACATTAAAGGTGTACTTGACGATGGAACTGAAGTGGTTCGTAAGTCTGCTGATGACCAACCGTTCTCAGCGCTTGCGTTCAAAATCATGACAGATCCTTTCGTTGGTCGTCTTACTTTCTTCCGTGTGTACTCTGGTACCTTGAACTCCGGTTCCTACGTTGTTAACGCAACGAAAGGCAAACGTGAGCGTGTTGGTCGTATTCTTCAAATGCATGCGAACAGCCGTCAAGAAATCAGCATCGTATACTCCGGTGATATCGCGGCTGCCGTTGGTCTGAAAGATACAACGACAGGGGATACGCTTTGCGATGAGAAGCACCCAGTTATCCTTGAGTCCATGAACTTCCCTGAACCGGTTATCCAGCTTGCTGTTGAGCCGAAGACGAAAGCGGACCAAGACAAAATGGGTATCGCATTGCAAAAGCTTTCCGAAGAAGATCCTACATTCCGTGCTTCTACAGATGAAGAAACAGGACAAACGATCATCGCAGGTATGGGTGAGCTTCACCTTGAGATCCTCGTTGACCGTATGCTTCGTGAATTCAAAGTAGAAACAAATGTAGGTAAACCGCAAGTTGCTTACCGTGAAACTTTCCGTGCACCTGCTAAAGTTGAAGGTAAATTCGTTCGTCAATCCGGTGGCCGTGGTCAATACGGACATTGTTGGGTTGAGTTCGAGCCTCAAGAAGCAGGGGCTGGATTCGTCTTCGAAAGCAAAATCGTGGGTGGTTCGATTCCTCGTGAATACATCGCTCCGATCCAAGCGGGTATCGAAGAGTCTATGAAGAACGGGGTTCTTGCTGGATTCCCTCTAGTAGACATCAAAGCTACAGTTGTCGATGGTTCCTACCATGATGTTGACTCCAATGAAATGGCGTTCAAAATCGCTGGTTCCATGGCGCTTAAAGCTGCAAAAGAGAAATGTAAACCGGTTCTTCTTGAGCCAATCATGAAGGTTGAAGTTACTGTACCAGAAGAGTACATGGGCGATGTTATGGGTGACCTTAACTCCCGTCGTGGACGCATCGAAGGTATGGATAACCGTCATGGCGCGCAAATCATCCGTGCTAAGGTACCTCTTTCCGAAATGTTTGGATACTCCACAACACTTCGTTCGAGAACTCAAGGCCGTGGTGTTTACTCCATGGAACTTTCACATTATGAAGAAGTACCTAAGTCAATTGCAGAAGAAATTATTGCAAAAGGCAAAGGCGCTTAATAATATAAAACTAATAGTCACTCTAAGGAGGAATCGTTTAAAATGGCAAAGGCTAAATTTGAACGTAATAAACCGCATGTTAACATCGGTACTATCGGTCACGTTGACCATGGTAAAACAACTTTGACAGCTGCTATCACAACTGTATTGTCCAAAAGATACGGTGGAGCTGCAGTAGCTTTCGACCAAATCGATAAAGCACCAGAAGAGCGCGAGCGCGGTATCACAATCTCCACAGCTCACGTTGAGTACGAAACACCTAACCGTCACTACGCACACGTTGACTGCCCAGGTCACGCCGACTATGTTAAAAACATGATCACTGGTGCTGCTCAAATGGACGGAGCGATCCTGGTTGTATCCGCAGCTGACGGCCCTATGCCACAAACTCGCGAGCACATCCTTCTTTCCCGTCAAGTAGGCGTACCTTACATCGTAGTATTCCTTAACAAATGTGACATGGTTGAAGATGATGAGTTGCTTGAACTGGTTGAGATGGAAGTTCGCGACCTTCTTAACGAGTATGAGTTCCCAGGCGATGACACTCCAATCATCCGCGGTGCAGCTCGTGAAGCTCTTCAAAACCCAGATGGTGCTTGGGCTGACAAAATCGTTGAGTTGTTCGAGCAAGTTGACACTTACATCCCAACTCCTGAGCGTCAAACTGATAAGCCTTTCCTTATGCCGGTTGAGGATGTATTCTCCATCACTGGTCGTGGAACAGTTGCTACAGGCCGTGTAGAGCGTGGTACTGTTAAAGTACAAGACGAGGTTGAAATCGTTGGTATCGCGGAAGAAACTCGTAAATGCGTTGTAACAGGCGTAGAGATGTTCCGTAAATTGCTTGATTCCGCTCAAGCTGGTGACAACATCGGAGCTTTGCTTCGTGGTGTAGACCGTAAAGACATCGAGCGTGGACAAGTTCTTGCAAAACCAGCTTCCGTTAAACCACACACTAACTTTACAGCTCAAATCTACGTTCTGACTAAAGAAGAGGGTGGCCGTCACAAGCCTTTCTTCACTGGTTACCGTCCACAGTTCTACTTCCGTACAACTGACGTAACTGGTATCATCACTCTTCCAGAAGGTACTGAGATGGTTATGCCTGGTGATAACATCACAGTTACAGTTGAACTGATCAACCCAATCGCTATCGAAGAAGGAACTCGTTTCGCGATTCGTGAAGGCGGACGTACTGTTGGTGCGGGCGCGGTTGCTACAATTCAAAAGTAATTCCTTTATATAGAAGAAACACTCACCGTTTAGGCGGTGGGTGTTTTTTTATGCGAATGCCTAAAATTTCGCTTGCATTTAGTTTCAGAATTTTATATAATATAAAACGTTGGTCTGTGACGTTGCGATGATGCGAAAGGTTGCCGACACACCCGGACCCTTTGCCATGGGAAAGGTTGTTGGAGAATTTTCGCGGAGTATGTCCGATACTAAATTGGGCGATAGAAGGAGGGACTTATATGGCAAAGCAAAAAATTCGTATCCGTTTGAAAGCTTATGATCACAGAATCATTGATCAATCAGCTGAGAAAATCGTGGAAACTGCCAAGCGTTCCGGTGCAGGTGTATCCGGTCCGATTCCGCTTCCGACAGAGAAGCAAATCATCACGATTCTTCGTGCGGTACACAAGTACAAGGATTCGCGTGAGCAATTCGAAATGCGTACGCATAAGCGTCTAATCGATATTGTGAATCCAACACCACAAACAGTTGATGCTCTAATGCGTTTGGACTTACCGTCTGGCGTAGATATCGAGATCAAACTGTAATACAACTATAGAATGAACGTTTAGGAAGGAAAAGAGGTGTCAACGATGAAAGGTATCTTAGGAAAAAAACTAGGGATGACTCAGTTGTTTACTCCGGAGGGTAATGTAGTTCCGGTAACTGTCATTCAAGCGGGACCATGTGTGGTTCTTCAAAAGAAAGATGTGGATAACGACGGTTATGAGTCAATCCAAATCGGTTTTGATGATGTTAAAGCTAGCAGAATCATTAAACCAGAGCTTGGCCATGCGAAAAAAGCAGGGGCAACGCCTAAGCGCTACGTTAAAGAAATTCGCGGCATTCAGTTGGGTGACTATGAAGTTGGCCAAGAGCTGAAAGCAGATCTGTTCACAGAGGGCGAATTCGTTGATGTAACGGGTACTTCCAAAGGTAAAGGTTTCCAAGGTAACATCAAAAGACATAACCAGTCAACAGGCCCTATGGCTCACGGCTCCCGTTACCACCGCGGACCAGGTTCGATGGGTTCCATTCAAGCGAACCGCGTTCCAAAAGGTAAAAAGTTGCCAGGACAAATGGGTAACGAGACTGTAACATTGCAAAATCTTCAAATTATCAAAGTAGATGCTGAGCGTAACGTGTTGCTAGTTAAAGGTTCCATTCCGGGTCCTAAAAACAGCTACGTTAGCGTGAAGTCTGCTGTTAAAAAGTAAGAAAGGAGGAAGACAGATGCCAAAAGTAGCTTTATATAATGTAACAGGTGCTCAGGTAGGAGAAGTTGAACTGTCTGACGTTGTTTTCGGAATTGAGCCTCACGTTCATGCGATTCACGAAGCTGTTCTTTTGCAACAAGCAGCTGTGCGTCAAGGAACTCACAAAACAAAAGGTCGTTCGGAAGTTCGCGGCGGCGGTCGTAAACCTTGGAAACAAAAAGGAACTGGCCGTGCTCGTCAAGGTAGTATTCGTGCTCCACAGTGGAAAGGCGGCGGTACCGTATTCGGACCAACTCCTCGCAGCTATGGTTTCAAATTGCCTAGAAAAGTTCGTCGCTTAGCGATTAAATCCGCTTTGTCCTCGAAAGTTCTGGATAACAACTTGATCGTATTGGATCAACTTCAATTGAATGCTCCTAAAACGAAAGAATTCGTAGCAATCTTGAACAACCTGAAAGTTGATCGCAAAGTATTGGTTGTAGGCGTTGATAACGACTCCAACGTAGCTTTGTCTGCTCGTAACATCCCAGGTGTGAAATTCGTTGCTGCTGATGGCGTGAATGTTCGTGATGTCATGCTGCATGACAAATTGATCATTACGCAAGAAGCTGTACAGAAAGTTGAGGAGGTGCTTGCACAATGAAAAATCCACGCGACATTATCAAGCGCCCGATCATCACTGAGCGTACAAGCGACCTAATGGCTAACAAAAAGTATGTTTTCGAAGTGGATCTTCGCGCTAACAAAACAGAAATTAAACAAGCTATTGAAGCAATCTTCAAAGTAAAAGTTACAAATGTAAACACACTCAGAATGCCAGCTAAGCCAAAACGTTATGGTCGTCACTCCGGCTACACTTCCATCTGGAAGAAAGCTATCGTGTCCCTAAGCGCAGAAAGCAAAGAATTGGAATTCTTTGAATCGGTATAAACCATTTCTTAAAGTAAGGAGGAAATCAGAGTGCCAATTAAAAAATATAAACCAACCTCACCAGCTCGTCGTGCGATGTCGGTTTCTACTTTTGAAGAAATCACAACATCAACACCAGAGAAATCTTTGCTTGCTCCTTTAAGCAAAACAGCTGGCCGTAACAATCAAGGTAAAATTACGGTTCGTCACCATGGCGGCGGACACAAACGTAAATACCGGATTATCGATTTCAAACGTACTAAAGATGGAATACCAGGACGCGTTGCTACAATCGAGTACGATCCTAACCGTTCCGCAAACATCGCATTGATTCATTATGCTGATGGTGAGAAAAGATACATCATCGCTCCTAAAGGTCTTAAAGTGGACGATCGCATCGTATCCGGACCACAATCCGATATCAAAATCGGTAACGCTCTTCCATTGGAAAACATTCCAGTTGGTACAGTTATCCACAACATTGAGTTGAAACCTGGTAAAGGTGCACAACTAGTGCGCGCTGCTGGTACTGAAGCTCAACTTCTTGGTAAAGAAGAAACTTATGTAACGATTCGCCTTTCCTCTGGTGAAGTTCGTAAAGTTCTTAAAGTTTGCCGCGCAACTGTAGGTTCTGTTGGTAACGAAGATCACGAGCTCGTGAAAATCGGTAAAGCAGGACGTAATCGTTGGAAAGGCAATCGTCCTCAAGTTCGTGGGGTTGTAATGAACCCGAATGATCACCCACACGGTGGTGGTGAAGGACGCGCACCAATCGGACGTAAATCACCTATGTCTCCATGGGGTAAACCGACGCTTGGTTTCAAAACTCGTAAAAAAGGTAAAGCTTCCGATAAATACATTGTACGTCGTCGTACGAAGTAATCACGGATATATGAATTTTCTTGAGGTTCAAGGAAGGGAGGAACACCCATGGGTCGCAGCTTAAAGAAAGGTCCATTTATCGATGGATACTTACTGAAAAAAGTAGAAGACTTGAACACATCCAGCAAAAAACTGGTTATCAAAACGTGGTCCCGTCGTTCTACAATTTACCCGCAATTCGTTGGTCACACTTTCGGTGTGTACGATGGAAGAAAACACGTGCCTGTATACGTAACGGAAGATATGGTTGGACATAAGCTTGGTGAATTTGCTCCAACACGTACTTACAAAGGTCACGATGACGATAAGAAAACCGGCAAACGCTAATTTCAATTTTTAACCGAGAGGAGGTACTACCATGCAAGCTAAAGCAATATTGAACCACGCTCGGATTGCTCCTCGTAAAGCAAAGCTAGTTGTTGACTTGATTCGGGGAAAAGCGGTAGGTGAAGCGATCGCAATTCTGCGTCATACACCTAAAGCAGCTTCTCCAATCCTGGAGAAACTTCTAAACTCCGCAATTGCCAATGCAGAGCATAACTACTCATTAGATCCTAATAAGCTAGTGGTTACTGAGACGTTTGTTAACCAAGGACCGACAATGAAAAGGTTCCAACAACGTGCAATGGGCCGCGCTAGCGCGATCAAAAAACGTACCAGCCACATTACAATCGTGGTATCTGAGAAATAAGGAGGGATAACGTGTGGGTCAGAAAGTCAACCCGGTAGGCCTAAGAATTGGTATTATTCGTGATTGGGAGTCCAAATGGTTCGCAGAGAAAGATTTCGGAACTCTGTTGCTTGAAGACGTCAAAATCCGCGAATACTTAAAAAATAAACTTAAAGATTCTGCAGTTTCCCATATCGACATCGAGCGCGCGGCTAACCGTGTGAACGTTACGATTCATACTGCAAAACCAGGAATGGTTATTGGTAAAGGCGGAGCTGAAGTAGAAGTAATTCGCAACTACATCGCTGGCTTGTCCAATAAAAAAGTTCACATCAACATTTCTGAAATCAAAAGCCCTGACCTTGATGCTATCCTAGTAGCTGAAGCAGTTGCACTTCAATTGGAGCGTCGTGTTTCTTTCCGTCGTGCAATGAAACAAGCTATGCAAAGAACAATGAGATCCGGAGCAAAAGGTATCAAAGTAGCAACTAGCGGACGTCTTGGCGGTGCTGAGATCGCTCGTACGGAAGGATATAGCGAAGGAACTGTTCCACTTCATACGCTTCGTGCTGATATCGACTACGGTACTGCAGAGGCACACACTACTTACGGACGTATTGGTGTAAAAGTATGGATCTATCGTGGAGAAGTGCTTCCGACAGCTAAGAAAAAGGCTCAGCCGGAAGGAGGAAATTAAATCATGTTAGTACCTAAACGTGTAAAACACCGCAAAGAACACCGCGGTAGCATGAAAGGTCGCGCTAAAGGTGGAACGGAAGTAACTTTTGGCGAATATGGTCTGCAGGCAGTTGAGCCGGCTTGGGTAACCAACCGTCAAATCGAAGCAGCACGTATTGCCATGACACGTTACATCAAACGTGGCGGTAAAGTATGGATTAAAATTTTCCCAGCTAAACCAATTACGCAAAAGCCGCTTGAAGTTCGTATGGGTAGCGGTAAAGGTAACGTGGAGAAATGGGTTTCCGTAGTAAAACCGGGCAAAGTATTGTTTGAACTTGCTGGTGTTAGTGAAGAGGTCGCTCGCGAAGCGATGCGTCTTGCTGCTCACAAGCTTCCAATCAAAACGAAGTTCGTGAAAAGAGAAGAAGTAGGCGGTGAAGCAAATGAAGGGTAGTGAATTCCGGAACTTAACCACTGCTGAAATCGAGCAAAAAGTTAATGGTTTTAAAGAAGAGCTTTTTAACCTCCGTTTTCAACTAGCTACTGGTCAATTGGACAACCCGACTCAAATTCGTGATTTGCGTAAAGAGATCGCTCGTGCCAAGACTATTTTGCGTGAAAGAGAATTGGGGATTGGCTAACCAAATCTAGAAGGGAGGGTTCCTTAAATGACTCAACGCAACGATCGTAAAGTTCAGATCGGTAAAGTTGTCAGCGATAAAATGGATAAAACCATTGTTGTTGCTGTTGAAACTTACAAAAAACATGATCTCTATCACAAGAGAATCAAATATACGAAAAAGTTCAAAGCTCATGATGAAAACAATCAAGCTAAAATTGGTGACACTGTTAAAATCGCCGAAACTAGACCTTTGTCCAAAGATAAATCTTGGAGACTGGTTGAAATTCTTGAAGTTGCAGTTGTTATCTAATAATCTAGATATGAACCCCGAAAGGAGGGAATACGATGATTCAACCATTTACTCGTTTGGCTGTTGCTGACAACTCCGGTGCTAAGCAATTGATGTGTATCCGTGTTTTGGGTGGTACTGGTCGTCGCGTTGGTCACATTGGTGATTTGATCGTATGTTCAGTAAAAGAAGCAACACCTGGTGGCGTTGTCAAAAAAGGTGACGTTGTTAAAGCAGTTATCGTTCGTACGAAGAGCGGTGCTCGCCGTAAAGACGGATCTTACATCTCATTCGATGAGAACGCGGCTGTTATCGTGAAAGAAGATAAAAGTCCACGTGGAACACGTATCTTTGGACCAGTTGCACGCGAACTTCGTGACAGAGACTTCATGAAGATCGTATCCTTGGCTCCAGAAGTTATCTAAGAACAGTTAGTCTGTTTTCCTTACGGGAAACCTCAGGAGGTGTAGAAGCTAATGCCAAGAACTAAAAAGAGACTAGAATCTCATAACAATAAACTGCACGTGAAAAAAGACGATACGGTTTTTGTAATCACTGGTAAAGACAAAGGTAAGAAGGGCCGTGTAATCGCTGCTTATCCTCGTCAAAACCGTGTATTGGTTGAAGGTGTAAACATGGTTAAGAAACATGCGAAACCATCCCAACAAAACCCGCAAGGCGGTATCTTGAATCAAGAAGCTGCAATCCACGTTTCCAACGTGATGCTGATTGATCCTAAGAGCGGCAAACCTACTCGCGTAGGATACAAAGTATTGGATAACGGAACGAAAGTTCGCATCGCGAAAAAATCCGGCGAAGTTATCGACTAATACAAACAAGCATGGAAAGGAGGCAATTGAGTCATGGCAGTAAGAATGAAAGATCGTTATTTGAACGAAATTACTCCAGCGTTAATTCAAAAGTTTAACTACTCAACAGTAATGCAAGTTCCTAAAATCGAGAAAATCGTTATCAACATGGGTGTTGGTGAGGCTGTATCGAATTCCAAAGTTCTTGACACTGCAGTAGAAGATCTTCAAAAAATCGCTGGTCAAAAACCGGTTGTAACTAGATCCAAAAAAGCAATCGCGGGTTTCAAACTTCGTGAGAACATGCCAATCGGTGTGAAGGTAACACTTCGCGGCGAGCGCATGTATCATTTCTTGGATAAACTTTTCAACGTATCACTTCCACGTGTACGTGACTTCCGTGGTATTTCCAACAAGGCTTTTGATGGCCGTGGAAACTACACGCTTGGTTTGAAAGAACAGCTCATTTTCCCTGAAATTGAGTATGATAAGGTTGATAAAGTTCGTGGTATGGATATCGTTATCGTAACAACGGCTAAGTCCGACGAGGAAGCTCGCGAGCTTTTAACACAACTCGGAGCGCCTTTCGTTAAATAGGTTCCAGGTCGTACCTATCAGGAGGTGTTATATTAAGTGGCAAAAACTTCGATGAAAGTCAAACAACAACGTACCCCGAAGTTTAAAGTGCAAGCATACACACGTTGTGAGCGCTGCGGACGTCCGCATTCAGTGCTTCGCAAGTTCAAAATTTGTCGGATTTGTTTCCGCGAATTAGCACACAAAGGTCAGATTCCAGGCGTGAAAAAAGCAAGCTGGTAATCACCCTATTTTCGGGAAGGAGGTTTACACAAATGGTCATGTCAGATCCAATTGCAGATATGCTAACTCGCATTCGTAATGCGAATATCGTACGTCATGAAACAGTTGAAATCCCTGCATCTAAAGTGAAAAGGGAAATCGCTGAAATCCTCAAAAAAGAAGGATTTATCCGTGATGCTGAGTACGTTGAAGATAGCAAACAAGGTATCATTCGTTTGTTCCTGAAATACGGTTCAAACAATGAGCGTGTTATCTCCGGTTTGAAGAGAATCTCCAAACCAGGACTACGCGTTTATACGAAATCACAAGAAATCCCTCGTGTATTGGGCGGATTAGGGATTGCCATCATCTCCACATCTAAAGGAGTTATGACGGATAAAGATGCTCGTCAATCCAAAGCTGGCGGAGAGGTTATCTGCTACGTTTGGTAATACAATTGTAATTGAATGGAGGTGCAAACATGTCTCGTATTGGTCGCAAACCAATCACCATTCCAAGTGGTGTAAATGTAACCCTAGAGGATACTCAAATCACGGTTAAAGGCCCTAAAGGTTCTTTGTCCCGTGAACTTCATAAAGATATGAAAGTAAGTGTTCTAGAAAACGAGATTTCCGTTGAGCGTCCTTCCGACAACAAGCTCCACCGTGCTTTGCATGGTACAACACGCAGTGTTGTTGCCAACATGGTAAGTGGTGTAACGGAAGGCTTTGCGAAATCTTTGGATCTAGTAGGCGTAGGTTACCGTGCTAACAAAAGCGGTGACAAACTGGTTCTTAACGTTGGGTACTCCCACCCGGTTGAAATCACTCCTGAGAGCGGTATTGAGTTCGAAGTTCCTTCGAACACAAAAATTATCGTTCGCGGAATCGATAAAGAACGCGTTGGCGCTATGGCAGCTAAAGTTCGTTCCGTACGTGAGCCTGAGCCGTATAAAGGTAAAGGTATCAAGTATGAAGGCGAGCGTATTCTTCGTAAAGAAGGTAAAGCTGGTAAGAAGAAATAAGATCGTTAGATCGCGGGTAATAGCTAAGAGCTTTCGTGAGAAAGCTTGCTATCTAAGCGTAAGCCTCGCATCATAAGTGATGAAAGGAGTGTAAGTATAGATGATTACTAAAGGCGATAAAAACAAAGCACGTTTGAAAAGACACCTTCGCGTTCGTAAGAAAATTGAAGGTACAACTGTTCGCCCACGTTTGAACATTTTCCGTTCTTCCAAACACATGTATGCACAATTGATTGATGACACTACTGGTGTTACAATCGCTTCTGCATCTACACAAGATAAAGATCTGAAAAGCGAAATCGGCAACGGCGGTAACGTTGAAGCTGCTCGTAAAGTTGGCGCATTGATCGCAGCACGTGCGAAAGAGAAAGGTGTAGACAAAGTGGTATTTGACCGCGGTGGCTACCTCTATCATGGACGTGTTCAGGCATTGGCTGACGCAGCTCGTGAAGCTGGACTAGAATTCTAGGAAAAACATATATAAGGAGGTAAAAGACTTGCGTGTAGATCCTAATACTTTAGAGCTAACAGAAAAAGTCGTTAATATTAATCGCGTAGCTAAAGTAGTAAAAGGCGGACGTCGTTTCAGCTTCAGCGCACTTGTTGTCGTTGGCGATGGCAATGGCTGGGTTGGCGCAGGAATCGGTAAAGCTTCCGAAGTTCCTGATGCAATCCGCAAAGGTATTGAAGATGCGAAAAAGAACTTGATTCATGTTCCAATCGTAGGCACTTCGATTCCTCACCTTGTAACTGGTAAGTTTGGTGCAGGACGTGTTCTGTTGAAACCAGCTTCCCAAGGTACAGGAGTTATCGCAGGCGGACCAGTTCGTGCAGTACTTGAACTTGCTGGTATCGGCGATATCTTGACAAAATCCCTGGGTTCATCGAACTCTATGAACATGGTTAACGCAACGCTTGAAGGCTTGAGCCGTTTGAAAAAAGCGGAAGAAGTTGCAAAGCTTCGCGGAAAAACTGTTCAAGAGTTACTAGGTTAGGAGGGGTAAACATGGCGAAACAATTACAAATTACCCTAAAACGCAGCCTGATTGGCCGCCCTGAAACGCAACGCGTTACTGTGAAAACTCTTGGTCTGCGCAAGCTGCACCAAACCGTTCTTCACCAAGACAACGCAGCAATCAGAGGTATGGTTAATCAAGTGAGTCATTTGGTAGAAGTTAAAGAAATCGAAGCATAATAGCACGATATTAAGATCTAGAGGAGGTGTGCAACGATGAAGTTACATGAGCTAAGTTCTGCTACTGGCGCTCGTCAAACTCGTAAACGTGTTGGACGTGGAACAAGTAGTGGTATGGGTAAAACATCAACTCGCGGACACAAAGGTCAAAACGCACGTTCCGGTGGAGGCGTTCGCCCTGGATTCGAGGGTGGACAAAACCCGTTATACCGTCGTTTACCTAAACGTGGATTCACGAACCGTTTCCGTACGGAGTACGCAATCGTGAACCTTGAAGATTTGAACAACTTCGCAGCTGGTACTGAAGTTACTCCAGAAGTATTGATGGAGTCAGGTATTGTTAAAGCTCCTAAAGATGGCATCAAGATTTTAGGAAACGGTGAAATCACAGTAAAATTAACCGTTAAAGCGAATAAGTTCTCTCAATCAGCGATTGAGAAAATCCAAGCTGCCGGCGGTCAAACCGAGGTGATTTAATGTTCAGTACCATAGCCAACATCTTCAAGGTAGAGGATTTACGTAGAAGGATTGTATTCACACTGATCTTGTTAATCGTCTACCGTTTAGGTGCGTTTATTCCCGTACCTAACATAAATACAGATGTTCTTAAACTTCAAGACCAAGCGAATCAGAGCGATGTCTTTGGTTTGCTTAACACGTTTTCCGGCGGTGCGCTCTTCCAATTCTCCATCTTCGCGATGGGAATTATGCCTTACATCACAGCTTCTATCATCGTTCAGCTTTTGTCCATGGATGTAGTCCCGCGCTTTGCGCAATGGGCCAAAGAAGGGGATGTTGGTAGAAAGAAGATGACGCAAGTTACTCGGTACGGTACGATTATTTTAGGTATTGTGCAAGCTTTTGGTCTCTCAATTGGGTTCAACCGTTTATACAGCGGACTCGTTATTGATCCGGGTTTCACAACATTTGCTTTGATCGCTATCGTTCTGACTGCTGGTACAGCTTTCTTGATGTGGCTCGGGGAGCAAATCACTGAATTTGGAATTGGCAACGGTATTTCCATTATCATCTTTGCAGGTATCGTCGCGGCGATTCCTACAAGCATACAGCAAATTTACAAATCACTGTTTGCGACCGAAGGAGCTTTGTTCCTGAATATCGTGAAACTGATCATTATTGCTATCGTTGTTGTGCTGATTATTGCCGGTGTCATCTTTGTACAGCAAGGGGTTCGTAAGATCCCAGTACAATATGCCAAACGGGTAGTTGGACGTAAAATGTATGGTGGTCAAACTACGCACATTCCACTTAAAGTGAATGCTGCTGGTGTAATCCCAGTTATCTTTGCACTTTCGCTATTGATGTTCCCTCCAACCATTGCAAGTTATTGGAGAGGTAATGTCGTTGCAGAATGGATTATTAACAACCTGAGTATTAACCAAACTGCACCGTTAGCGATTGTCCTGTATGTACTGTTGATTATCGGGTTCACATACTTTTATACCTTCGTACAAATCAATCCAGTTCAAATGGCTGATCAGATGAAGAAAAATGGCGGCTACATACCGGGGATCAGACCTGGTAAAACAACTTCTGTTTATCTGACTCGTGTAATGACTAGAATTACTCTTTCTGGAGCTTTGTTTCTATCGGCAATCTCGATTCTTCCAATGCTGTTCGGGGGTCTTGCAGGTTTGCCAAGTTCGGTTCGGATCGGTGGTACATCTTTACTTATCGTAGTAGGCGTTGGTCTTGAAACGATGAAACAAATCGAGAGCCAATTGATTAAACGTCATTACAAAGGTTTTATCAATAAATAGCAAATAGGTTCCGATGGGGCAATTTTTTGCGACATCGGCACCTATTGTGCTGTTCGTAATGCCGAGTGCGATGGGAGGTTTTAAAGTTGAACGTAATTTTTATGGGGCCTCCTGGTGCAGGCAAAGGTACGCAAGCAGAGAAAATCGTAAGCGAATTTCAAATTCCTCATATCTCGACTGGAGATGCGTTTCGCTTGGCGATGAGCCAAGGAACACCGCTTGGTGTTGAAGCCAAAGGTTATGTGGATAAGGGGCTTCTTGTTCCTGATGAAATCACGAATGGTATTGTGAGAGAGCGTCTTGCTCAACCGGACTGCGATAAAGGTTTTTTGCTTGACGGGTTCCCGCGAACTGTTGCTCAGGCAGATGCTTTAGCTGAAATTGTAGATTCCTTAGGCAAGAAGATTGAACTGGTTATCAATCTTTCCGTTGATCGCAGCTTCTTGCTTGCACGACTAACCGGCCGAAGAATTTGTAAATCCTGTGGTGCTACGTATCATGTAATCTTCAACCCACCAAAGCAAGATGGCGTATGCGATAAATGTTCAGGTGAGTTGTACCAACGGTCTGATGATACGGAAGAAAAAGTCGGAACGCGTTTGGATGAGTACATCAACAAAACCGCTCCGCTGCTGGATTACTACCAAAAGAGGGAATTATTGCGTGAGGTTAACGGAGAACAAGACATTCATGCGGTAACCGAACAAATTAGCTCACTGCTACGAGGTCTAGCGTAATGATCATTTGTAAGTCCGAGGTTGAACTAGACCTAATGCGGGAAGCCGGGCGTATCGTAGCCGAAACGCACCGCTTACTGGCAAGGGCAATTCGTCCGAACATTACAACGAAAGAACTTGATCAGATCGCGGAGGAATACATTCGCAGTCAGGGAGCGATTCCATCTTTCAAAGGTTATAACGGTTTTCCTGGAAGCATTTGTGCTTCAGTCAACGAAGAATTAGTTCATGGTATTCCTGGTCCAAGAAAGCTGGTTGAGGGCGATATTATCTCTATTGATATTGGCGCTCAGTATAAAGGTTATCATGGAGATTCTGCTTGGACATATCCTGTCGGTGAAATTTCTGAAACGGCCAAACGTTTGTTAGCCGTGACCGAACAATCACTGTATCGAGGCATAGCAGAAGCTAAACCGGATGCTAGACTCTACACGTTGTCGCATGCAATCCAAACTTGTATTGAAGACGCAGGCTTCTCCGTGGTTATAGAGTATGTCGGTCACGGTATCGGAACGGATCTTCACGAAGAACCACAAATTCCGAATTACGGTGTGCCTGACAAAGGTCCTCGTCTCAAACCAGGCATGGTCCTAGCCATTGAACCCATGGTGGTCGTTGGCGAAAGATTTGTCCAAACACTCGAAGACGATTGGACTGTCGTCACTGCGGATAAAACATTGTGCGCTCACTTTGAACATACGGTTGCTATTACGGCAACTGGTTATGAAATATTAACCTTGCCTAGATCGTAGGTGATGATGAGTGGATAAGTTGATGCCGAAGGTGGGTCAAATCGTAAAGGTGCTTCGCGGCCGAGATCCCGGAGAATACGCGGTCGTGATTGGGATTGTCGATGAACGCTTTGTCTGGCTTGCAGACGGTGTGCATCGCAAATTCGATCAGCCGAAGAAGAAGAACCTGAATCATCTTCAATTACAAGAAACGATTAGCAGTGAAGTGGAGTCAAGCATTAGGGAAACAGGCCGTGTTACTAATGGAAAGTTGCGCTTCGCAATTGCCAAATTCGTTGAACTTATGCAAGTTGAAGCACAAGAGAAAGGAGAATGACTGTGGCCAAAGAAGATGTAATTGAAGTAGAAGGTACAGTGATTGAACCTCTTCCGAATGCAATGTTTAAGGTTGAATTGGAAAATGGTCATAAAATCCTAGCCCATGTATCCGGTAAAATCAGAATGCACTTTATTCGTATTTTGCCTGGAGACAAGGTTACCGTAGAATTATCGCCTTACGATTTAACGAGAGGCCGTATAACCTACCGTTTCAAATAAATGTTCGGCTTACATGTAAGTTACTCTCTCAAGGCGTATGCTTACGAAGCAAGTTTTCTAACAGAAAACGCAACATGGTTGCTTACGATGATAAGGAGGGCTTAAAAATGAAAGTTAGACCATCGGTTAAACCGATTTGCGAGAAATGCAAAGTAATTCGCCGTAAAGGTAACATTATGGTAATTTGCGAAAATCCTAAGCACAAACAAAAACAAGGTTAAAAGGAGGTGCAATCTGTAGATGGCACGTTTAGCTGGAGTTGACTTACCTCGTGACAAACGAGTAGTAATCGCGTTGACTTACATTTTCGGTATCGGCACTACAACTGCTCAGAAAATCATCGCTACAACAGGTATTGACGGCAGCACTCGCGTTCGCGACCTGACGGAAGATGAAGTGAGCAAAATCCGTGATGTAATTGACAAAACCCTTAAAGTAGAAGGCGACCTTCGCCGTGAGATTTCCCTGAACATCAAACGTCTAATCGAGATCGGATCCTACCGTGGTCTTCGTCACCGCCGTGGTCTTCCTGTTCGCGGACAACGTACTAAAACTAATGCTCGTACACGTAAAGGTCCTCGTCGTACAGTAGCTAATAAGAAGAAATAATAAAGGGGGTTAGAGCTAATGGCAAAACCTAAAAAAGTAGTCCGTACGAAACGTCGTGACCGTAAAAATATTGAGTCCGGAGTAGCACACATCCGTTCAACATTTAACAATACGATCGTAACGATCACGGATCCTCATGGCAACGCAATTTCCTGGGCATCTTCAGGAAACCTTGGATTCAAAGGTTCCCGTAAAAGTACTCCTTTTGCGGCACAAATGGCAGCTGAAAAAGCAGCTAAAGCAGCTATGGAGCACGGTTTGAAAACTGTTGAAGTTATGGTTAAAGGTCCTGGTGCAGGCCGCGAAGCAGCAATCCGCTCTTTGCAAGCAGCTGGTCTTGAAGTAAACCTGATTAAAGACGTGACTCCGGTTCCTCACAATGGCTGCCGTCCTCCAAAACGTCGTCGCGTATAATTCGGATTACTTTGTAGTATAATTATCCCAAAAACGTGAATAATGGTTTGAAGGATAGGCATACTATGAAATTTTGAAACGAAGTATCCAGAGGGAAACGACGTATTGAATGGAGGGTACATTTCATGATCGAAATCGAAAAGCCAAAAATAGAAACCGTAGCATTAAGTGAAGACGGCGCTTATGGAAGATTTATCATAGAGCCGTTGGAGCGTGGCTATGGTACAACCTTAGGTAACTCACTACGTCGTATCTTACTGTCCTCTTTACCCGGGGCTGCAGTAACCTCTGTCCAAATCGATGGCGTTTTGCATGAGTTTTCAACGATTCCTGGCGTGCTTGAGGATGTTACGGAAATTATCCTTAATCTCAAAGGACTTTCGTTGAAAATTCACTCCGATGAGGAGAAAGTGCTTGAAATTGATGCAGAAGGAGAAGGAAATATTACTGCGGCTGATATTCGCGGTGATAGCGATGTGGAGATTCTTAACCCGGATCTGCATATTGCGACCTTATCTCCCGATGCACGTCTTCACATGAGAATTCATGCGGGCAGAGGACGCGGTTACGTCCAATCGGACAAAAATAAGCATGAAGAGCAACCAATTGGTGTGATTCCAATTGATTCGATCTACACGCCTATTACCCGAGTGAACTACAGTATTGAAAATACTCGCGTCGGCCAAGTGACGAACTATGATAAGTTGACTCTCGAAGTGTGGACCGATGGAAGTATCAGGCCAGAAGAAGCCGTGAGCTTGGGCGCCAAAATCTTAACTGAACATCTGAACTTGTTCGTCGGTTTGACGGATGAAGCGAAAGATGCTGAGATTATGGTGGAGAAGGAAGAAGATAAGAAAGAGAAAGTTCTGGAGATGACTATCGAGGAACTGGATCTATCTGTTCGTTCTTACAACTGCCTCAAGCGTGCAGGGATCAACACCGTACAAGAGCTTATTACCAAAACAGAAGAAGACATGATGAAAGTTCGGAACTTAGGTCGCAAATCGCTTGAAGAAGTTCAAGAAAAGCTCGAAGAGCTTGGTTTGGGTCTTCGTACCGAGGAATAGTCTTGTTAGAAGGAGGTTAATTCAATGAACTACAGGAAGTTGAACCGCGATTCCAGTAATCGTAAAGCATTGTTCCGTGATCTGGTTACAGATTTGTTCATACATGAACGCATTCAAACTACAGAAGCAAAAGCAAAAGAAATTCGTTCCATCGCTGAGAAGTTAATCACTCTTGCGAAACGCGGAGATCTTCATGCACGCCGTCAGGTTGCTGCTTTTGTTCGTAGAGAAGCTGCTAACGAGAATCAAGATGCGATTCAAAAACTTTTCTCCGATTTGGCTACTCGTTACTCCGAGCGTCCAGGTGGATACACACGTATCCTTAAACTGGGACCACGCCGCGGTGACGCAGCACCAATGGTATACCTAGAGCTAGTAGATCGCGCATAAAGACGGATGGGAAAGGGTGGACGGAATCATAGATTCTGGTGAAGCCCTTTTTTTGCAGTCTTTTGCCTGACCTGTAGAGGTAGGAAGGATGACTCATGGAGGAACAAGCCTTGAGAAATCTACGTTTTACCATAAGCTATGATGGCACAGCATATTCAGGCTTTCAGATTCAACCGAATGCAGATACGATTCAGCACCGGTTAGAACAGGCTGTTTATCTGCTGACTGGAGAGCAAGTAAAAGTAGCCTCATCGGGGCGTACTGATGCGGGTGTTCACGCCAAAGCGCAAGTTATTAATTTTACCACGAGCTCCAAGATTCCTGTGGAACGGTGGTGTTTAGCGTTAAACGCTAGATTGCCCAAGGACATCGTCGCTCATACGGCGGAAGAAGTCCTTCCCTCCTTTCACTCCCGCAAAGCTGCGAAACGTAAGACTTACTGCTATACGATTCGCTCGGCGCGCTTCCCTGATGTCTTTCACCGCAACTTTGAATACCATCACCCTACGCATTTAAATGTGGAAGCCATGAGAGAGGCGCTCCCTTGTTTGCTAGGAGAGCATGATTTCACTTCGTTTTGCACGGTGAGAACGGATAAGGAAGTGAAAGTGAGAACGCTCTACGAGGCTCGTATGGTGCTTGAAACCGATGAGCTGAGTGGAGAAGGATCCATTGAGCGGATTCGAATCATTGTGACGGGAAACGGCTTCCTGTATAACATGGTTAGGATCATTGTAGGAACGTTGATTCAGATCGGAGAAGGCAAGAGACCCAGCAGCGATATGCAGCGTATTCTCGAAGCCAGAAACCGGGCTGAAGCCGGACCTACGGCCGAAGCGATGGGGCTAATGTTGTGGCGAGTTGAGTATTAAAAAGCTCAAAACATGTCTTGCTTCTTCACTAGGTTTCGTGTAAAATATAACTTGGCGTTTCGTGATCGGCTACCCCACAGCCCCTGATCCGTAACTGCCACAACCAATCCATCGCTTATGTAAGTTAACAATAATAAATATGTATTTGAGATATATTTTCTAGGAGGATTCAGCATGCGCACGACATATATGGCGAAGCCAAATGAAGTAGAGCGTAAATGGTACATTGTTGACGCTGCAGGCCAAACACTTGGCCGTCTTGCAAGTGAAGTTGCTAGCATTATCCGCGGTAAGCACAAACCGGAGTTCACTCCACACGTAGATACTGGTGATTTCGTAGTTGTTATCAATGCTTCCCAAATTAAGCTTACTGGTAAAAAAATGCAAAACAAAATGTACTATCGTCACTCTTTGTACCAAGGTGGTTTGAAAGTGACTTCCGCTCAGGACCTGCTGAACAGCAAACCTGATCGCATGATCGAATTTGCCGTACACGGTATGCTTCCTAAGAACCGTCTTGGCGATAGCTTGAAAACTAAGCTTAAAGTATACGGTGGAGCAGAACACCCACATCTAGCACAACAACCAGAAGTTTGGAATCTTCGCGGTTAATATAAGGAGGAACGTTTCGTGGCACAAGTTCAATATTATGGAACGGGTCGTCGTAAACATTCGGTAGCGCGTGTGCGCCTTGTACCGGGTGAAGGACGCATCATTATCAACAAACGTGAACTAGATGAGTATTTCGGTCTAGAAACTTTGAAACTTATCGTTAAACAACCTTTGGCATTGACTGAAACTGTCGGTAAATACGATGTTCTGGTTCTTGCTAACGGTGGTGGAATCAGCGGACAAGCTGGAGCAATCCGTCATGGTATCTCCCGCGCTTTGTTGAAAGCTGATCCGGAATACCGTGGATCCTTGAAAAAAGCAGGATTCCTAACACGTGATTCCCGTATGAAAGAGCGTAAAAAATATGGATTGAAAGCCGCTCGTCGCGCTCCTCAATTCTCCAAACGTTAAGATCTTGCGCCTTTGGCGCTACAAAGAAACCTTTCTGGCCTACAGCCGGAAAGGTTTTTCTTTTACCCTCAGAAAGGTTTTATTCTTTTCATTGAAAAGTATTCTCATTTACAGCAAACTCCATGCTATATCCGAAGTTTTTTCACGAAATATGAAGTTAGTTAATACCAAAATGACGAAAAGTCATTGACAGGGGAAAGAACTCCGCTATAATAAAATTATAAATCATATGATAATACTCGGAATTAACAATGGAGGTAAATGGACCATGAATCTTTTTGAAAAAGAAGCCTTTGTAACGAAAGCGGCTGAAGAATTCGAGAACCAGTCACCGGAAGCGCTTTTGAAATTAGCTGTTGAAACCTTCTCCAGTCTAACGCTTGCTTGCAGTTTTGGTGCGGAAGATGTCGTGCTTGTGGATATGCTTCAGAAAATTAATCCAAATGTAGATATTTTCTACCTGGATACGAATGTTCATTTTCCTGAGACATATGATACTAGAGATCGCTTAGAGCAGCGCTATGGTACAAAGTTCGTCCAAGTTTTGCCGAAACTTACGCTTGAGGAGCAAGCGGAGAAGTTCGGCGATGAGCTCTGGAAAAGCGATGCGAACCAATGCTGCAACATTCGTAAAGTGGATCCGCTAACGGATATTCTCAAGAATTATGACGCTTGGATCACAGGAATCCGCCGCGATCAAGCGCCAACTCGTGCAAATGCCAAGAAAGTGGAGTACGACGTAAAATTCGGTCTTATCAAGTTCAATCCATTGGCTGGCTGGACTTCCGAAGATGTATGGAATTATATTCGCGAGAACGATGTGATTTATAATCCGCTGCATGACCGCAACTACCCGAGCATCGGCTGCACACACTGCACACGTCAAGTGGCAGAGGGCGAAGATCCACGCGCGGGTCGTTGGGCTAACATCGAGAAAACAGAATGCGGACTTCATAAATAAATTTATGGAGGTGCAACGTAATGACTACGATCGAACCGCATGGAGGCGAACTTGTCAATCGCCTGGTTCCGGCAGAACGAAGAGAAGAGTTTCTCAAACACGCGGCATCGTTGAAACAAATTCGTGTAAGCTCATGGACGATTTCTGATTTGGATCTTATCGCAGTAGGCGCATTTTCCCCGCTAACCGGTTTTCTTGATGAGGCAAACTACAAGACTGTCGTTGAAACGATGCGTCTTGTGGACGGAACAGTCTGGAGCATGCCAATTACATTGTCCATTGCTCCGGAAGTTGCTTCCTCGATTACAATTGGTGAGCAGGTCGCTCTTGTCGGTGAGGAAGATGGCGTTGCTTACGCCATTTTGGATGTGACGAGCATCTACACCGTTGACCAAGCGAATGAGGCAGTTAAGGTATTTAAAACCAGTGATATGGCACACCCAGGCGTAGATAAATTGTTCTCACGTTCATCTACATATATCGGTGGGCCTATTCAACTTTTGAACCGTCCTAGGCCTAAGAAGTTTGAAGAATTCTACTTTGATCCTTCAGAAACCCGCCGAATTTTTGCCGAGAAGGGCTGGAAAACGGTTGTGGGCTTCCAAACACGCAATCCGGTTCACCGTGCGCATGAATACATTCAAAAGTCAGCAATGGAAATCGTGGATGCATTATTCCTCAACCCGCTTGTTGGGGAGACGAAATCCGATGATATCTCCGCTGATGTTCGGATGCGAAGCTATCTTGTTCTGCTTGAGAATTATTATCCGCAGGATCGTACCTTCCTTGGGGTTTATCCGGCTGCTATGCGTTATGCAGGCCCTCGTGAGGCGATTTTGCATGCGATTGTTCGTAGGAACTATGGTTGTACCCATTTTATCGTAGGACGCGACCACGCGGGCGTAGGAGATTATTATGGCACGTATGAAGCTCAACAGATATTCGGCCATTTTACAGCAGAGGAGATCGGGATCACCCCGTTGTTCTTCGAACACAGCTTCTTCTGCACCAAGTGCGGCAACATGGCATCCAGCAAAACTTGCCCGCATGAGAAGTCTCTG
The DNA here is from genome assembly GCF_058789495.1 of Paenibacillus sp. FW126-R14. NCBI lineage: Bacteria > Bacillati > Bacillota > Bacilli > Caryophanales > Paenibacillaceae > Paenibacillus > Paenibacillus sp. FW126-R14. Next base: position 54,242 of record NZ_JBYTBS010000046.1, read on the forward strand.
CATCTGCACCTCTCCGGTACGAAGGTTCGCGGATTGCTTAGAGGCGGCGAGTGCCCTCCTCCGGAGTTTACCCGCCCAGAGGTCGCTCAAGTTCTGATTGAAGGCCTTAGAGACCCGGAATATCAAGTCTAAGCAAGGTATATTTGTCCACCCTGTCCCATATAGATGTTACAGAGTCTATGGGGAACAGAGGTGGATTTTTTATGCGCAAAAGGAAGAAGCGATTGGTCGTATGGCTAACTTTTCACAGCAGTCTTAAGTTAGGGCTTTCGGCCTTGCTGGTTGCACTAGTTGTTTTTATTTATGCCTATGAGCTTCCGGCGACGAAAACTTGGTCAGATTGGACTTTGCCGTTATCGGGTAAAACCATTGCTTTGGATGCAGGGCACGGAGGCCCGGACGGCGGTGCTTCCAGTAAAGAAGGTGTAATTGAGAAAGATATCAATTTAGCGATCACTTTGCAATTACGCGACTATTTGCAGCAAGCCGGGGCGCTCGTTGTGATGACTAGAGAAACGGACACGGATCTGGCCGATCCCGGAACGAAAGGCTATAGCAAAAGGAAAACGGAAGATCTACACAATCGCGCAGACATGATCAATGATAAAAAAGCGGATATGTTTCTGAGCGTACATTTGAACAGCATTCCATCGCCAAAATGGAAAGGCGCACAAACGTTCTACTATACGAATAATCCGAACAATCCGAATCTTGCTGCGTTAATCCAGCTGGAGCTGAAAAGAAATTTGGAAAATACGGATCGTGTCGCCAAACCGGCGGACAAAACGGTGTACTTGCTAAAAACGCTCAAAATTCCAAGCGCCTTAGTAGAAGTAGGTTTTCTATCAAATCCAGAGGAAGCCAGACTGCTTGCCGATGAAAAATACCAGAAGAAGGTCGCTGCCTCCATCTACCAAGGCGTTCTTAGATTTTATGCCGGGGAGAAAGTGGGTTCTGAATCATAATGTGATATAATAAAGGCCACTAATATAATTTCGATCTCTGAATAAAGGTGAGTGGCTATGATAAATAAAGATCAGCTATTGGAAGCATTGAAACCTCTGCAAGAGCCTCGATATAACAAAAGCATTGTGGAGCTCAATTTAGTTCGGGATATTTTGATTAAAGAAGAAAGTGTCTCGCTAAGCTTGATTGTGGCAGCAGAGGATGAGACATTCAAAGAAACGGCGAAGACTTTTATTCGAGAAAAGATAGAAGGGCTGGGAGCGCCGCAAGTACATATTCGTTTCAGACAAATGACGGATTATGAGCGCAACCAAATCGAAGAGCTGTATAAACCGGAAGCAGAGGCGTCTAAGCAGACTAAGCCTGTCCAGCCTCCGATTGACCAACCGATCCTGGGAGAAGGCTCCAAAGTACAGTTTATCGCTGTTGCGAGCGGCAAGGGCGGCGTAGGCAAATCGACGGTTACTGTTAATTTAGCTGTCGCTTTGGCTCGTCAAGGGAAGAAAGTAGGCATCATCGATGCGGATATTTACGGCTTCAGCATCCCGGATATGATGGGGATCGAGGAGCAGCCTAAGCTTGTTGATAATGTGATCATGCCGGTGGAGAGATTCGGCGTGAAAGTGATATCTATGGGCTTCTTTGTACAAGACAATGCGCCGGTTATTTGGCGTGGCCCGATGCTTGGGAAGATGCTGCGCAATTTCTTCAACGAAGTGAATTGGGGAGATGTCGAATACATTCTCCTCGATCTTCCGCCAGGTACTGGGGACGTTGCGTTAGATGTGCATCAGCTTATTCCTCAAAGCAAAGAAGTGATTGTCACTACGCCACATGCAACAGCGGCATTCGTAGCGGCTAGAGCAGGGGCGATGGCCATTCAAACGAACCACGAAGTTTTGGGGATTGTGGAAAACATGTCCTACTATGAATGCAAAGATTGCGGCAGCAAAGATTTCATATTCGGCAAAGGCGGCGGTGCCAGGCTGGCAGATGACTTGCACAGCGAGTTGCTAGCTCAAATCCCGTTGGGAGCTCCTGACAATCATATTTCGGAAATAGATTATTCGCCATCCGTTTACAAGCAAGATTCCAAAACCGGACAAATCTATTTGGATATGGCCGCGAATATCATCGCAAAATTAGAAAAGTAAACAAAAGGGCTGTCGGAGAATACCTCCGTTAGCCCTTTTTGGTATGCTACTGTGAATCGGATGAGCCTGAGTCTTTCTTTTTCTTATCGGAATCTTGGGAATCGCTTTTGTCGTCCTTCTGTTTGTCTTGTCCGCTGTCCCCTCCGC
>NZ_JBYTBS010000047.1:0-56031 GCF_058789495.1 Paenibacillus sp. FW126-R14
ATTATAACTGTTATTTCTGGAATCTTGCTGTATATGGGGGCTTATCGACGTGAGGAAATTTAAGGGCATACGATATGAAATACGGCGCATGTCGGGTGCATATGCAATTTTTTGTTTTTTGTTGTTTATCGCAAATTATTTCAGCATTAAAAGATTGGTATTCCTATTTAACCCAGACTACAGGATAGGAGTAACTGATGTTCTATATAGGTTCTTTCAGGCTCCGTCTCTCTCCCTGATCGTTTCACCAATGTTTGCTGTACTTTGTATCGGATTGATCACTAGAGAAAAAGATGATAGCTATATAACAAGATTTGAAAGTCGGGTAAATTATTGGAGGCAGTTATCGGTTAGCCTATTATTCCATTCCTTTGTATTTATTGTTCTTACATTAGGAGTAACGTTACTAGCTGCCTCTTTTAATATACTTTTAGAAAATTATTGGACTTCAAATGAGGGCTTTATATATAGAAATATAAAAAATACACAATTGGTAGATGTGTGGAAAAATGAATCATGGCGATTTTCTACACCCGTGGTTCTTGTAATGTCTATTCTCATGGGCTGGGCGTCTTATTGGGCGACCGGTATGACACTGCTTGTGTTGTATATGTTGGCAAACAGCAGGGTAATCGCCTTTATACTGCTCATTCTCATTTCGATTTCTGATACCTATTTGTCCTTTGTTTCGGTGTTATACCGATTCTCGTTTTTTTATTTGACTTATTGGTTCGATTGGAAATCTTTTATTGCCAGTATCACTTATTTGATTGTTCTTAGCATAATTATGTACCTAATTGGAAAATACTTCGTAAATCGTAGAGACTATTTAGCGCTTCGTCGTTGGAATGTTGATGATAAATAAATGATAGAAAGGTATCGAATCCTTTGCATAAGATTAGTCGGCTTATCTTTTATGATATATCGTTATTTTGGCGAATTAATTATAGGGTGTATATGGTAGGGCAGCTGCTGTTCTTTATACTGATCTTTATTTCGACTGGAATTGCAAATCAAACTGGGGGAAACAGTATCTGGACCGCGCTATTATCTGTTTTTGGCGGTTTTAATCCAGACGCTAAGAGACTATCGTTTACTTGGCTATTTCCTCAATTATATCTGACTTTTCTAGGCGGAAACTACGTAAGTAACGTGCTTTCACCTTCGCTTATATACCATATGACTCGAATAGGCAGCAGGACATATTGGTGGATCTCGAAGGTAATAACCATTGGATTCTACACGGTAGTTTATTATTTAACTGCCTTCACAACCGTGGTTGGGGCCAGCTTACTGCACCAAATCGTTTTTGTTAATTCAGATGTCCGCCTTTCGGGTATTATTTATCTAGATTTTCAATCTATAGACTCAGGTTATTTCTTATTGCACTTGTTTTTTATTTTTGTAACGACTTCTATCGCTATAATTCTTGTTCAGTTTTTGATTAGCCTAAGTATAGGTTCAATTCCAGCCTATATGATCACTACAATGATGTATACAGCAGCATTTTTTATTCCAAGCCGATTTGTGCTAACAACCCATTCTAATTTGATGGCATACGATGAGTTCTCCAACAAAGAGTTAACGCTTGCTTTTGGCTACGCGTATAACATAGGAGTGACACTAGCCTTTATCTCCATTGGATTGTTAATAGTAAGCAAGCTTGAATTCTTAGAGAAGACTAGCGGAAAGTGAGTGAATATACTTGAACTGTTATGTTGAAGTTCGTCAATTATGCAAAAGAATACGAGGTGCTACGATCCTTCATGACATTAATTTACAATTGAATCGTGGTAGAATATATGGATTTCAAGGCAAAAATGGTTCGGGAAAGACGATGCTATTTCGAGCCATCTGCGGTTTGATCTTGCCGACTGATGGCGAAGTGATAGTAAATGGTGAAAAAGTGGGCCAAGATATTTCATTCCCCCGGAGTTTAGGTGTGCTTATTGAACAGCCAGGTTTCTGGGGTGGATATACAGGATTTAAAAATCTACAAGTGTTGGCTTCAATCAAGGGGGAAATTGATGATACAGCAATCCGTGAAGCGATAAAGCGGCTAGGAATGGATCCGGATGATAAGAGAAAATATCGGAAATATTCACTTGGTATGAAACAAAGACTTGGTATTGCACAAGCTATTATGGAAGATCCGGACCTCATTGTTTTAGATGAGCCAACCAATGCGGTGGATGAGGAAGGTGTTCAGCTTATCAAACAGATGCTGCTCGAATTGCGGGATAGGGGCAAGACCATTTTAATTGCCAGTCATGTAAAAGAAGAGTTGGAAATGCTTGTTGACGAAAAGTTTCTTTTAAGCAACGGAACTATTGTGGATAAGGAAGTGTTCACAGTATGATTAACAATAAGAAATGGGGCGGTTTACTGATTGCGATTGTATTGCTTATTGTTTCGGTTTGGCTTGTTAATACATTGCTTGCACAACGAGGCGCACAACTACAACATAGTTTGAAAGCATCCACCCCTGTAGTTATAGGAAAAGTGGGCGAGCCCCTCATGTCAGGGAACGTTCAGACTACCGTGGAAAAGTTCCAAATTGCACCCGAAATTGAGGGGTTCGTAAATGAACACAAAAGTAGCGGCTGGGGGTTCATAATTGTTACTTTACATATTGAAAATAAAGGGAATGAAAATCTAACCTTTAATTTTGGTAGTTTTGATGTCAGCACAACGCAAGAAAACTTTCACTATGATCTTGATATCGGGGCGACAAATTTTTTAACCAAGAAAAACTATTACGATCAAAAGAAAGAAGAAATTATACTTTTATCGCCAAATCAAAAACTAGAGTTAACTATAGCTTATTATGTCAATCAAAACGAAAAAAAACTGTTATTAGATATACCTGTTGAGGATTTTGAAGGTCAGAGCGCAAATACCAAAAAACAAATTCTTCTTCTGGAAAGATAGTGCTGATTGGGAGTGTCATCATGTTAAAAGGAAAACGAATACTTATTTTTGTAGGTATTGTACTATTAGCTGGCTTCTATGGGTACCGGTTGTATCAAGTGAATAAAGATTTTGTTATAAAGCCAGAAACAAAAGTATATAATATTGGGCAATCTGTCATTACGGGAGAGCTTGCAACCACGATTTTAGGCTATGGTGAATACCCTGCGATGAATGGAAGGTCAGCTGAAGAGGGATATGTTTATATAGCTTTTGATGTCTCTCTCAAAAATGTTGGCAAACAATCTATCCAGTATTTGATCGATGACTATGTACTATACAAAAAGTTTGATACTTATATACTTGATTTCGACGTACATAGACAATTAAAGAAAAATGGAAATTTTATTAAGAAGGAGATTGACCCAGGTGAGATTGTAGCGGGGAAACTAGTTTTTCAAATTCCAAAGTATTCAAATGATTTACAATTTAAGTATCCTGCACGTGAAAATGAGCGAGAGCATTTTCAATTTAATAAAGAGACGATCATTCATTTAAATTAATCCTAGGTACGTTGTTAGTATCCATAGTAATGCCATGAGTTATGCAGTTCGTGGTAACTCTTGGTATTTCTGGGGTTTTGGCGTAGCCAAAGAAGCATTAAATAATACGGTGGCCAAAATAATCGAATAAGCACGATCGGAGTCAGTGGTTCATAGCGTTCTCTTCGGGTTAGCGGTTCAATCACCTTGCGAAATAAAGCCGTATTCCGCTTTGCTTTTGTCACCCAATCAAATTCAAGACAGCATGTATTACAACCAAATTCATCGCCCAAGAATATGTTTTAGTTAGCGTTTAATAAAGTCTGTCGCTATCTGCCCGCGGCTACGCTGGAGATGAGGCAGACTTTTTTTACATTATAGAATATATGTTTTTGGGATGAGAGCACATGCCCATCAAGCTAAGAACAAAGATAAAGTATCATATACTACAGTTCATCATCTGATCCAAATCATTTAGTAAGAAATGGATTTTGAACAGCTTAAATAAGTCTTTGAGGCTTCGTTAACTGTGAAACGTAAAAAGCGCCTTGTCGCTCCATTTCTTCGAAGTCATCTAAACAAAAGTATCCTAAATCTCGAATGCAAGATCCTTCTTTTTCACTGTTTTCGCTCGTTTTTCACCATACAAGATCATCATTGTTTTTTCCTGGTCCAACCTCAACTTGTAAAAATTCTCCGGCGATTAGCTCGTATTCAAGTTGAATTTTCTTACCTGCCGTATGAGAACTTCCTCCGGATCCCTTGTAACGATAGGGGGTCACAGAAACATCATAATTAATGTTCACTATATATACATATTTGCTAAAATTTATATTAAAAATCTACGATTCTACAATATTTTCGGTAAATCTATGTTACTATAAAATCCTAATCTAGTAAAAATAGGAAATGGTAATGTTGGATTTAAAGAAATCATTAGTTACTTTATCCGCTGTCACTATGTTGGTTGCAAGTATCCCGCCTATGACTGCCTTTGCTGAATCTAGCGAAAAAATTGCTACAGCCAACGAATTGGAGCAGAATTCCAATGTACAAAAGCAAAAATCTCTAACCGTAGATGACGTTCTTAATAACCCGCAATGGGATTACAACATAAAAACATGGACCTGCACAATAATGAAAAAGGCAGAGATTGCTGGAACATTCTCACAGACGGTATTCTATGGACATCAGATCAAACTTTGCAAAATCGTGTTGCAGCGAAAATTCAAGCTGGAGAGATGATTGTTCTTAGATAATAAGCGATAGAATTAAGTTTTTAATATTAGCTAGAAGAGGGAAAGAGGAAGTCTGCTTTCCCTCTTCTTTATACTTATGAGAGAGGACATCAATTAATGAGAATCATGTTATTTAGCTTGTGGATATGTTGTTGTTTGCTTCTCAGTTCCTGCGAATCGATGTTTAGCAATATTCACAATAAACCACTGCCTACTTCTACAGCACATGTTGAAAACACGGATATTGCCATTCCTGCTAAATATCATACTTACCGCTGGGGAGCAGAAACGGATTATGGTGATTCGGCAGCCATTGATGTTGATGTTGAACCTGTCGTCATACCGCCTCATTCAAAAATCGTCATTTCGTTTGATAGAAGTCCTAAAAAAATTGGTACTATTCAGGAAGTTTTTAATAAAGAAAAATCAGTTGTACTGGACAATTCAAAAAATGAAATAGTTGTTCCATATTCCGAAGGAATGCACACATACTATTACACTGCTGAATGGTCTGAAGGAAATGTTGCATTTGTTATCAAAGTGGAAGTGAAGTGATATTTATGATTTGACTCTGGCGGTACCCCTTGCTCAAAGCTAAGGACAAATTGCACCCCTAAAGGAAGAAAATTTGATTTTTTCCTGTTTGGGGGGTATGTTCTAATTATTAACTTGATGGCTATGGGATGAGAGCAGCTAATCTACCATCAGCAGGAAGGAGCGCTATCCAATCATGAAACAACGCCGACTTAGAGAGGAAGTACCTGTAGAGCTCACTTGGAATCTGGAGGAGCTATTTACGAGTGTGCAGGCCTGGGAAGATGAACTGGAAGACATACAAGCGGAAGCAGCGCGATTAGAGCTTTACAAGGGAACATTACATACAGGAGCAAATCAGCTGGCAGACTGCTTAGAGGCGCAGGAGGCTTTGCTCGCTCGCAGCTCGCTGGCAGCGGCCTATGCAAGGCTGCGTTTCTCGGAAGATTCCACCAATCCGCTCAACCAAGCGAATTCCGCACGTTCCGGTGATGTCATGTCGGGGATCGGGGCTGCGATTTCGTTCATTCGTTCCGAAATCCTGGAGCTGCCGGAAGGAACGGTAGAAGGATACCTGAAGGAGGAAGCCCGCTTAGAGCCGTTCCGCAAAAGCTTAAACGACTTGCTCGAAACCAGACGGCACAAGCTTAGCGCAGAAACGGAAGCCGTTTTGGCCTCACTCGGCGAAGTGCTGGGAGCGCCGTATACGATTTATCAGCGGAGCAAGCTGTCCGATCTCGCGTTTGACTCCGTCCAAGATGCGGAGGGGGTAACGCACCCGGTTTCCTTTGCCCTGTTTGAAACGGACTATGAGTTTTCAGCGAATACGGCGCTGCGCCGGGCTTCCTACCAATCGTTCAGCAAGACGCTCGCGATGTACCAGAACACCTTTGCCGCCGTTTACGCCACGGAAGTGAAGCGGCAAGTCGTAACCGCCCGTTTGCGTGGCTACGATTCGGCAACGGATATGCTGCTGCAGCCCCAGCAAGTGACGAAGGAAATGTACAATAACATCCATGATGTTATTCTTGCGGAGCTTGCGCCGCATATGCGGCGGTTGATGCAGTTGAAGAAAAAGGTGCTGGGCCTAGATCGGCTTCTGTTCTGCGATCTGAAGGCGCCGTTCGACCCGGACTTCAATCCTTCGGTAACGACCGAGGAAGCAGGCCGAACGATTCTTGAAGCGCTGCGTGTTATGGGACCGGAGTATACGGCGCTCATGGAGCAAGCTTTATCCCAGCGCTGGATTGACTACGCGGACAACGTAGGCAAGTCGACCGGCGCGTTCTGTGCGTCGCCATACGGCAAGCATTCGTATATTCTCATAACATGGGGCGGCAATATGCGAAGCGCCTTTACTTTAGCGCATGAGCTTGGGCACGCAGGTCATTTGATGCTCGCAGCCCGGAATCAGACCTATACCAACTTCCGTCCTTCTTTATATTTCATTGAAGCGCCATCTACGATGAACGAGCTGCTGCTGGCAGAGCATATCCTGAAGCAGTCGGACGAACCGAGGATGAAGCGTTGGGTTATTTTACAACTATTGAACACCTATTATCATAACTTCGTCACGCATTTGCTGGAAGGCGACATGCAAAGAAGAGTGTACGCCGCTGCGGAACGAGGAGAAGCGCTGACGGCGAAGAAGCTGTCCAGCCTCAAAGGCGAGGTGCTTTCCGAATTCTGGGGAGATACGGTGGAGCTTGATGCAGGGGCTCATCTGACTTGGATGAGACAGCCTCATTACTATATGGGCCTCTATCCGTATACCTACGCTGCCGGCTTAACTGCCTCTACAGCGGTTGCCCAGCTCATGAAAGAGGAAGGGCAGCCGGTTGTCGATCGTTGGCTGAATGTGTTGAAGGCTGGCGGAACGATGAGTCCGCTTGACTTGATGAAGCTGGCCGGTGTCGACATGTCGGAAGCGAAACCTATCCAGAGCGCTGTCAGCTACATCGGATCGTTAATAGACGAGCTTGAGCAGCTATTTGAATAACCTCCTGTCTGAAAACCTTCAGGCCGCGATCGACGCGGGATTGAAGGTTTTTTTCTGGCAAAAAAATCAGTTGTCCTACATTTTTTTATTTTTTATGTGCTCTTTCACTTGTTTCGACAAACATTTCAAATGGAACGTGTTAGATTATTCGTGTATTGCTTCGGAAGGAAGGGTGAGCGCTATCAACAGTGTCAGCAAACTGATTTCGATTCGCACGATCTTGCTGTCCGTCTTTCTACTGCTCATGATTTTCCCTTTGGTAGTTATAACCTATATTACCTATAAAAAGGAAAATGAATTGTTCCAAAAGCAGATGAGCCATTATCTGCTGCAAACGGTTGGACAGACTCAGCGGGCTTTGGATGCCAATCTGTCAGAAATCGACCGGCTCACTTGGACTTTGCTGTACGAGCAGTCGCTGGATTTTTTGAACGGTCCCTTGGACTCCTCGTTTCAATTGTTTGAAGCGAATCAGAAGTTTAAAAATATGGTGTACTCCAATTTGTTTCGAGGCAGGCTGGAGCATATTCGGGCCATCTATTTTATAACGGCCAATCATGATGTTCTTTCTACAGAAAATTTGTTTTATTCCTATGACCAAGTGGATCGCGAGAATTACAAAATTGTTCTGGATCAAATTGAGAATCAGCCGTTGAAAATGAACTGGTTTACCGACAAAAAATCGATCTACCGCCCAAAGGACGGTTTCGAAACGCCGGTTCGCGCTTCTGTCACGGCTGCGAGACGCCTTATAGACAGCAATACGGCAAAGCTTCGCGGTTATTTATTTGTTCAATTTAACGATCTGTTTATTAGCGAATATTTGCGGAACGTTCAAATTGGTGCAACAGGGTCATTATTAGTCTCAGACTCGTCCGGGGATGTGATTTACCAGCAGGACCCCCAGCTGCCGCTTACGAATAAGATCAGCCAAGCGATCAATGCTTTGCCTTCTCAGGGGCAAGGACTGCAGACCGTCGATGGCAAATGGCTGCTTGCTTACGACACTTCCAAAATTAGCGGATGGAAGATGACGGCGGTCGTCCCAATCAACGAATTAATCGGCCCCAATCAGAAAATATTGCGCTACTTGTTGATCATGTCGGCAATCGGAGCTCTTGTCTCCGTCATTGTCTCGTTTCTTCTGGCTACCGCCATTTCCAAGCCGGTTATTAATTTGGCCCGCTTAATGGCCTTCGCAGCGAAAGACAATCTTCATGTACGGGAAACGCAGGGACCCATTCGAGAGATCAGCATCTTGCAATTCAGCTTCAACCGGATGATGGACCGTATTCAGTATCTGATTCATGAGAATGAAAGGCAGCAGAAAGAAAAGCGCGAGGCGCTTCTTCAAGCTCTGCAAATGCAGATCCATCCTCACTTTTTGTACAATACGCTGGATATGATTTATTGGATGGCCAAGAAGCACAAAGCGGATTCCATTTCCAAGCTGGTTACGGCTTTGGGGCGGTTCTTCCGTTTTACTTTAAATGCCGGACAGGAATGGACGACTCTGGGGAAAGAGCTTGAGCATGTAGAAAACTATTTGCAAATTCAATCCTTCAGATACAGGGACAAGCTGTATTATGAAATTGACATGGATCCCGAAGTTACAAACATCAATGTGATGCCGCTCATTTTGCAGCCGCTTATTGAAAACGCTTTAGAACATGGCGTATCGAAAAGCGAGGATGGCGGTAAAGTGACGATTAAAGCCGGCAGAAGAGAGGATAAGGTGCATATCGTCATATCGAATACGGGCAGGCAGATCGATTTGGCTCGCGTCCGCCTTTTGCTGCAGCCATCCGCCTCAAACGCCACCCATGTGGGACTTCGGAATGTGCAGCAGCGAATACAGACGGCATTCGGGCTTGAATACGGGATCGAGGTTGCGGCAGGCGAGGATCAAGGAGCGGTGGTAACGGTTACGATCCCTTATCGATTGTCTTCGTACCGTGAGAATCAAGAGGGGGCATAACATTGAAATTGCTGCATTTTAACAGGCTGATGTTGGTTTCGTTCGTTCTGCTTCTAGTCTGGGCGTTAAGCAGCTTGCTGCTGCTGGACCAGGTCACGGTGGATCCGCCTAAGGCTTTGGCGGGCACCAAAAAAATCAAAGTGTTAATTCGAACGGGGACGGAATCTACGGCGATGCGTCAAATTTCGCAGACGTTCGAAGCGGACACGGGGATCCAAGTGGAGTTTATCGAACTGGGAAGAGATGTGTATTTTACTTCGGTAGGTACGCAGCTGTTAGCGGGGACAGAATCGTTTGATATCGTCGCTATTCCTAATACATCGATCGCCCAATTCGCCTCCGTCCATGCGATTCTACCTTTAGATCCTTTCATGAATAATAAAAATTTAACCGATATGCCGTCGTTTGATGTTAGCGATTTTCTGTCCACTTACCAATACCAAGATATGACCTATGCGCTGCCAACGGATATCAGCACCCATTTTCTGTATTACCGGAGCGATTTAATCCCGAATCCGCCTGAAACTTGGGACGAATTATTCGAGCTGGCTAAAACGTATACGAAAAGCAATAATCCGAATTCCCCGACGAGATGGGGCCTCGCGATGCCTGCTGTCATACCGGAGGAAAGATCCAAGATCTTCGCGTCGCTGTTGTGGTCATTCGGCGGCGATGTGCTGAACGAAGAGGACGGCAAAGTTTTATTGGACCGGGAGGAGTCGATTCAAGCCGGCAAATATATGGAAAAGCTGGTGCAGGAGAAGCTGGTTCCGCAGGATTTGCTGAGCTGGGATTTTGCCAGAACCCGGGACGCTTTAATAGCGGGAGAAATCGCTATGGCAGCTCCCTATTGGAATGCGGCCTATCCCATGATTAAACAGAACAGCGACCCCAATAAGGATTCCATAAAAATTGCCTTAATCCCGGGTACCCGAGATCGGGACGGGAATATCAGGCGCGTTCCGTTCCAGCATGGCTGGACGCTCGCCATTAATGCCAGCAGCAGAAATACCGTCGATGCCTGGAAGTTTCTCGAGTATGCGACGGGGAAACGCGGAGGGATGATCTATGCGCAGCAGGGCGGAGTGCCGGCACGGCGTTCTATTCTAGACGACCCTTCCTTTAAAAAGACTAGACCGGATTTTGCGCTGATTTTGAAAAGTATGGACATTGCTAAAAATGAGCCTTCGATTAGCTATTATCCGGCTATGGTCGAAATCGAAGAAAAGGCTTTGGCCAAAATCATTACCTCTTACGCCAAGCCGGAAGTATCGTTTAAAGATGCGGCGAGTGAACTGCGCCAGCTTACCAGGAAAATGAATGGAAATTCGAAGTAGGACGGAGGATGCCTCGATGAACGCGACCGTTTGCCGTGCCGTTATTATAGATGACGAAACTTGGATTCGGGAAGGCTTGAGTGAGCATATCAATTGGGAGATGCTGGGGATCGATCTGGTCCAAGTATTTCAAGACGGACTGGAAGCTATCCGTTATATGGAGGACCACCCCGTCGATATCCTTTTGTCGGATATTCGCATGCCCAATATGACCGGGCTGGAGCTGGTCGCCAGATTGCGTGAAATGGAAAATGAGAAACGCTTGCTGTCGAACACCAAGGTTATTTTCCTCAGCGGATACGGCGATTTTAAATACGCCCAAGAAGCGCTGCGATTAGGAGCTGTGGATTACCTGCTCAAACCGTCGGATGTGGAAGAGATCGAAGTTGCTTTGCAGAAAGCCAAGATGATCTGCACGAAAGAAGCGGCTCAACCGGACACTCAACCGGACAAACCCGCCCTCGAACCCAAAGTATCGGAGGAGCCCAGCTCGTACTTGATCAAAAAAGCGCTTCAGATGATGGGCGCCAGATTCACGGAGGACCTTCATCTTCATCAAATTGCCGAAGAATTGTTCGTCACTTCGAATTACTTAAGCCGGTTGTTCCGTCAAGAAACGGGCAAATCGTTCAGTGATTATTTATCGCATTTGCGCATCGAGAAAGCCTGCGAGCTTCTTGGCAGCAGCACCCTCAAGATTTATCAGATTGGGGAGGCCGTCGGCTATCCCAACCCCCGGTATTTCAGCGAATGGTTTCAAAAGCAAATGGGCATGTCGCCGGGCGATTACAGATCAAGGAGGGCCTAAAGACAGCTTAAAGACAGCCTAAAGACAGCCTAAAGACAGGCAGGGCGCCGATTGTGCAAAAAAACGGAAGAAAAGATAGATTTACCTCATTAAAAGTATTTCCCCAATTGAGTAAGATAATTTTGTAAAGCGGTTTCATACAAAAGCGATCTGAAAGGGGAAGTACTGTGAAACGTAAATTATCTATCATTCTTTCTACTGTAACATTAACGGGTTCACTTCTTACAGCATGCAGCTCGAGCACCAATGAGGCTAATAACAGCCCGGCTCCGTCTGCGGCTGCGAACACGCCTGCCGCAACGGCAGCGCCTGCTACTCCGGCTCCGGCGGCAACCAAAAAACAGGTGGAAATTTTTAGCTGGTGGACGGGCGCAGGTGAAGAAGCGGGACTTCAAGGTCTTATTAAATTGTTCAAAGATAAATATCCGGACATCGAAGTCATTAATGCCGCTGTAGCCGGCGGCGCCGGAACCAATGCGAAGGCCGTTCTCGCTTCCCGCATGCAGGGCGGAGATCCGCCTTCAGCGTTCCAAGTTCACGGCGGTGCGGAGCTGAATACGGGATGGGTTGCTGCCGGTAAGGTCAGCCCGTTGAATGATCTGTACGACAAAGAGGGCTGGAAGGATAAGTTCCCGAAAGACCTGGTTGACATGGTCAGCAAGGATGGAAACATCTATTCCGTTCCGGTCAATATTCACCGGGGCAACGTGATTTTCTACAATAAGAAAATTTTTGACCAAAACGGTTTGAAAGCGCCTACGACTTTCGATGAGTTTATTAAAGTAGCCGATGCATTGAAAGCGAAGGGCATTACTCCGCTGGCGCTCGGCGATAAGGAGCCATGGACAGCAACGATGTTGTTCGAAAATGTTTTGCTCGGCGAATTTGGAGCTGACGATTACAAGAAGCTGTGGACCGGCGAAATTCCGTTCGACGATGCCCGTGTGAAAAAATCGCTGGAAACGTTCAAAAAGATGCTGACCTATGTGAATAAGGACCATGCTGCCCGCAACTGGCAGGACGCCGCCCAATTGGTGGCCAAAGGCGAAGCGGCTATGAACAATATGGGTGACTGGGCAAAAGGCTATTTCACGACGGATTTGAAACTGAAAGCGAATGAAGATTTCGGCTGGGTTGCCTCACCGAATACGGACGGCACGTTCATGGTCGTAACGGATACCTTTGCTCTGCCTAAGGATTCCAAAGACCAAGCGACAGCTAAGGAGTTTTTGAAGGTTCTTGGCTCTGTAGAAGGTCAAGACGTGTTTAACCCGCTGAAAGGATCTATTCCGGCAAGGGTTGATGCGGATACTTCCAAATACGATGTATACGGTAAAACGACGATCGAAGATTTCAAGAAGAGCAAGCTCACACCGAGTATGGCTCACGGATCCGCAGCGCCTGAAGGCTTCACAACACAGGCTAACCAAGCGATCAATATCTTCGTAACCCAAGGCGATGTAGAGCAAACGGCAAAAGCGCTTAAACAAGCACAAGATGCCAACGGTATGAAAAAATAAGGAAAAATCGACAGGGCCAGATGACGAATTAGGCATCTGACCCTGTTTTTCTGGAGTGTGAATAGATGAATGCTATCGGTACAAAAGAACAATTGAATACAGATCAACCTAGTATTGCGCTGCGCAGGCGCAGTATTTGGAAATCGGAAAAGCTTGTTCCCATTTTAATGCTTCTGCCTTCCGTAGCGGCAATTGCTATTTTTGTTTATGGCTTTATAGCTTGGACCGGTTACGTTTCGTTATCGCAGTGGAACACGCTCGTCAAAAATCTGACTTACGCCGGATTCAGCAATTATTCGTTTCTGTTTAACGATTTCCGCTTTCAATCGGATTTAAGGAATACGATTATGTTTACCGCTCTGTTTATCGCAGGCGGGATGCTTGTTGGCTTGTTTCTGGCCGTTATGGTAGACCGGAAAGTACGGGGGGAAGCCTTTTTCCGAAATATATTCGTATTTCCGATGGCGCTCTCTTTTGTCGTGACAGGGGTCGTATGGCAGTGGATTCTGAATCCGACGACCGGAGTCAATTTATTGTTGAAATCGCTGGGTGTAACGAATGTGCCGAGCTGGTTTGTAAGCACAGAAATTATCCCTAAAATCCATATCGGGCAAATTGATTTCGGTTTCCCTGTAGCGATTATTGCCGTTGCAATTGCAGCGATCTGGCAAATGTCCGGATTTGCAATGGCAATGTATCTGGCTGGCCTGCGGAACATATCCGAGGATCTGCGGGAGGCTGCGCGAGTAGATGGCGCGACGGAATGGCAGGTGCTCCGGAAGGTGATTCTGCCGCAGCTGAAGCCGATCACGATGAGCTTAATTATTATTTTGGCGCATATCTCATTAAAGATTTTCGACTTGGTGTATGCGATGACAGGACCGGGAGCCATGTTTGTTACGGATGTGCCCGGCGTGTACATGTTTGAAACGACATTCCGTGGAAATCATTATGCTCAAGGTGCAGGTATCGCGATGATTATGCTGCTGCTAGTTTCCTTGCTCATCATTCCTTACTTGGTTTCCAACTTGCGCAAGGGGGAGGATTAACATGTCGCTGGAGCGCGTGAATCGTACGCTGATGTATGTGGTGCTAATCGTTTTGGCGATTGTTTATCTGGTTCCGGTTTATGTCATGCTCATTACAAGCGTTAAGGGCCTGAACGAGATTACACTCGATAAAATGTGGGCGCTTCCGGAGTATTTTAACTTGAAGGGCTATCAAGAGGCGTTTAAGAAACTGATTCCCAATTTGACGAACAGCTTTTTGCTGGCCATTCCGGCTACGCTGTTATCGTCCCTGCTCGGATCTTTAAACGGATACATCCTGTCCAAATGGAAATTCAGAGGATCGAACTTACTCTTTTCGCTCATGCTGTTCGGGATGTTCATCCCTTACCAAAGTATTCTTATTCCGTTAATTCAATTCTTGCAATCGATTAAGCTGTATAACACGATTCCTGGATTAATTCTCGTACATGTCGTGTATGGGCTGCCCATTTGTACGTTGATGTTCCGCAACTTTTACGTCGGGATTCCGACGGAGGTTCTGGAATCGGGCAAAATTGACGGAACCGGATTTTTCGGGATTTACCGGTACATCATTATTCCACTTTCGTTAACGGGATTTGTCGTAGTCGGCATCTGGCAGTTTACGAGCGTATGGAACGAGTTCTTGTTTGCCGTAACGCTTACGACACAGAAGCAGCAGCCGATCATGGTTGCTCTGCAAAACTTGTCCGGCAGTCAAATCGTCCAGTGGAACGTCCAGATGGCCGGAGCGATTTTGGCCGCATTGCCGACGCTGCTCGTTTATATTTTCTTAAGCAAATATTTTATTCGCGGTCTGCTCGCAGGTTCCATTAAAGGCTGATCATCAGAAAAACGCCAGACTTGACGGGTCTGCGTTTTTTTGTACTAAAAAATGCTTGAACATAGGCAGTGACAGGCAGTCATTGATGCCTCGTCAAAGGCACATATCGTGGGAGGGGAGTCAAATGTGATTATTTTTTCGGAAGAAAAGATAGATTTACCGCATAGTTAAAGCCAAGCTCTTTCAGTAAGATGTTTATGGGGAAGCGCTTACAGTTGTTCTTCGAAAGGAGGCTGTTTGGATTTTCAAGAACAGATTTGCTTTGAAAACAAAAATGGGAGGTTTTCTGGAATGGGTAACCGGAAAGCTAGGAAGTTTCTGGCTATGGCAACGAGCTTTACACTTCTAACAGGAGCATTTTATACACCTTCGAATAACCAGGCGTTTGCAGCAACTGAAGGAGCCGACTTTTTCTCGTCATTCGAGGCTAATGATCCCCCTGTGACATGGGAAAATACCGTGGAGTCAGACAAAGACGGAACTCGCCTGATTGCCGGCATCGACGGCAACACGCCTTTTGCAGGCATCCCGGGGAGCATTACGAGTAAGGTCGTTGAAGTAACGGCAAGAGGAGAATATGCATCCTCAGGTGAAGTAGCCATCAATCTGATCGATTCCAACACGAATTCCAAATGGCTGGATACGAACTCGACCAGTTGGGTAAGATTCAAGCTTAGCGAAGCATCGACGGTCGTCCGATATGCCTTGACCTCTGCGAACGATTCGGCTGGAAGGGATCCTAAGAACTGGCAGTTCGAAGGCTCCAATGACGGAAGCACTTGGACGACCTTGGATACGAGAACGAATCAATCTTTTAGCGAACGTTTTCAGACGAAAGTATATGACTTCGCGAATGATAAGCCTTATCTCTATTACCGCATTAACATTACGGCGAACAACGGCGATTCCTATATTCAATTGTCCGAGTTCCAAATTTCCAATGGCATTGTTCTCCCTCCGCCTCCTCCGGCGGATATGAAGTCGTATGTGTCGAACGGTCCGTCGGGTCTCTACAATGCGAAATCAAATGCGGGGTGGAGCGGCTTAAAAGGGTTTACGTATTCCGGAACCCACTTGGTTGACGGCAGAGCGTATTCTTACAATAAAGTGTATGATACCAACATTGCGGTGACGCCAAATACCGAACTCTCCTATTACATCGCTCCTGAATTTACGGATAAAGCGCAGATGGATTATTCCAGCACCTATGCTGCGGTCGATCTCGCCTTCTCCGATGGCACTTATTTGCATGATCTAGGTGCTCTGGATCAACATGGCATTAAGCTCAATCCGCAGGATCAAGGAAACTCCAAGACGCTTTATAACAACCAATGGAATTTCAAAAAATCCAATATCGGAGCTGTCGCTGCCGGAAAAACGATCAAGCGCATTCTGATTGCGTACGATAATCCGGCAGCGATAAACGGAACAAGCTTCAAAGGAACGATTGATGATGTCAAAATCGAAGGCAATCCAACTCCTGCCAACTACAGCCGGCTTTCCGATTATGCCAACATCCTGAGAGGCACGCAATCCAACGGTACCTTCTCCAGAGGCAATAATATTCCTGCCGTTGCCGTACCTCACGGATTTAATTTCTGGATACCCAAAACAAACGCCAGTTCCGACTGGGCTTACTATTACAATCAAAGCAATAACGCGAACAACCTGCCAACCATTCAAGCCTTTGCACTGAGCCATGAGCCAAGTCCTTGGATGGGAGACCGGCAAACGTTCCACGTTATGCCTTCCGACACAGTAGGCACTCCGAATATTAGCCGGACAACACGGGCCTTGCCATTCAAGCATGCTAACGAGATCGCGAAACCGTACTACTACGGCGTGACTTTTGAAAATGGTCTCAAAACGGAATTTACGCCAACGGATCATGCAGCTATGTTCCGGTTCACGTTTGCCGGGGACTCGTCTAACCTGCTTTTTGACAACCAAAGCAACAGTGGTGGGATTACGCTGGATGCAGCCAACAATGCCATTTCTGGCTACTCCGATCAAAAAAGCGGTCTTTCCACAGGCGCAACGCGCATGTTCATCTATGCTACTTTCGATAAGCCGGTCAAGGAAAGCGGCAAATTGACAGGCAGCGGCGGCGGTGGAACAAATGTGCAGGCCTACTACAAATTCGACACCACGTCGAATAAAGTGGTTACGATGAAGATTGCGACATCCTTGATCAGTGTGGATCAAGCCAAGAAAAACTTGGAATTGGAAATCAGCCCTGCCGATACGTTTGAAACGATCAAAGAAAAGGCGCAAACGCAGTGGGATCAACAAATGGGCGTTATTCAGGTTGAAGGCGCTTCAGAGGATCAGTTGATCACGTTGTACTCCAACATGTACCGCTTGTTCTTGTATCCTAACTCGGCGTTTGAGAATGTCGGCACGAATGATGCTCCGGTATACAAGCATGCGGACCAAACGCCAATTACGACATGCACAACGAGCACGGCAACTGTGTCATGCGCGAAAATCAATGACGGCAAAATTTATGTCAACAACGGTTTCTGGGATACGTACCGGACGGCTTGGCCGGCCTATACGCTGCTGACGCCGAGTAAAGCCGGGGAATTTATTGACGGCTTCGTTCAGCACTACCGGGATGGCGGCTGGATTTCCAGATGGTCTTCTCCGGGCTATGCCAACTTGATGGTCGGCACTAGCGCGAATGTCGCTTTTGCTGATGCATATTTGAAAGGTGTTACGAACTTCGACGTTAAAAGCTTCTATCAATCCGCGTTGAAAGACGCTGCGGTCACTCCGCCAAATGCCAATGTAGGCAGAAAAGGGATGGCTACTTCTGTTTTCGATGGCTTTACCAATACGGATACAGGCGAAGGATTGTCATGGGCCGTGGATGGTTACATCAATGACTATGGCATTGCAAACCTGGCGGATGCGCTCGCGAAGAAAAATGACACCAGCGATCCTTATAACGCTTATTACAAAGAAGATCAACAATATTACATTAACCGGGCACAAAATTATGTCAACATGTTTAATCCTAATCTCGGATTCTTCAACGGCAGAACCGCAAGCGGCGCTTGGAGAAACACACCTGCTAATTTCGATCCTAGAAATTGGGGCGGCGACTATACGGAAACGAATGCTTGGAATATGGCCTTCCATGCGCCGCAAGACGGTCAAGGCTTGGCAAATCTGTACGGCGGCAGAGCGAAGCTGGCTGAGAAGCTGGATCAGTTCTTCAGCATACCGGAGCCTGCTTCCAGCTCAAATGCCGGATCTTATGGCGGAGTCATCCATGAAATGACAGAAGCCAGAGATGTAAGAATGGGTCAGTACGGGCACAGCAACCAACCGTCCCACCATATTATTTACATGTATGATTACGCAGGGCAGCCTTGGAAAACGCAGGAGAAAGTTCGTGAAGCTCTAGACCGCCTTTACCTCGGCAGCCAAATCGGCCAAGGCTATGCGGGCGATGAGGATAACGGCGAAATGTCCGCTTGGTATATCTTCGGAGCTTTAGGCTTCTATCCGCTCAAAATGGGCAGTCCGGAATACGCCGTCGGCGCGCCATTGTTCAAAAAAGCGACGATTCAACTTGAAAACGGCAAAAAACTTGTGGTTAATGCGCCAAACAACAGCAAGGAGAACAAGTACGTTCAAAGCTTGAAAGTGAATGGCGAAGCCTACACGCAAACTTCGCTGCCGCATGCGATTCTGGCTGCCGGCGCTACGTTGGACTTTGATATGGGACCTAAGCCTTCGACATGGGGAAGCGGCGAGAACGATGTGCCGTCATCCATTACCAAAGGATCGGAAGTTCCTGCACCTCTGAAAGATCTGACGGATAAATTGATCTCGCAAGGCTTAGCGAAAGCGACCGATAGCACAAACAGCTCCACAATCGGCAACCTGTTCGATAACAGCTCATCTACGCGGGTGACGTTTAACAGCAAGACGCCATGGATTCAATATCAATTCCTTGGCTCGAAGAAGCAGGCGGCCATGTATACGCTGACTTCAGGCAATACGGATGGCGATGCGAAGAGCTGGATGCTGAAGGGCTCGAACGATGGCAAGAATTGGACCGTACTCGATCAAAGAACGAACGAAACTTTTGCTTGGCGTTTGTATACCCGTCCATTCACCATCCAAAGTCCGGGTAAATACGAATACTACCGACTAGAGGTTACGGAGAATTCGGGAACCGCCACCACTTCATTCGCTGAAATCGAGCTTCTGGGCTACCCGACACCTCCGGTGAGCGATGATACAGCGGTAGCGGAGACTGTGAAAGCCTTGGAATTGGGCGACACCAACGCTGTAACCAAAAAGTTGACCCTGCCTAACGGCAATTTCGACTTTGGTACAACGATTACATGGCAAAGCTCCAATCCGGCTGTTGTCAATAACGACGGAAAAATTGTGAAGCGTCCGGATTTCGGACAGCCGAATGTAAGCCTAACGTTGACAGCAACGGTGACAAAAGGCGCGATAAGCGCAACGAAAACCTTTACGGTAACGGTGCTTGCTATCAATGAAGCAGATCTAAGCTACGGCGCCGGCGTTGACTTCAAAACAGGGGTCGAACCGGGCGATGTGATGCCAACTTGGGAAAACCGTACCATCGAATCGAAGAATATCGGCGAGTTCTGCTGCGGAATCGGCGGTGTTGAAACCAAGGTTGGCACACCAGGACGAAACGGCAGCACAAGCGCTATTCTGTATTCCGGCAATGCGACAAGTGCCGTAGAGAACTACGCGTATAATCAAATGTTTGATGTTGATTTCGACATTAAACCTTCCACTGTGCTTTCCTATTGGATCAATCCGGAAGGCAGCGCAGGAACCGTACTGCCTGGCAACGTAAGAACGACAAGTCAATATTACTCGGTTGACTTACAGTTCACTGACGGAACGTATCTGCGCAATCTGGGTGCCGTCGATCAAAACGGCGTCGGACTCAGTCCGCTGGCGCAAGGAAATGGCGGTAAACTCATTTCGGATCAATGGAACTTCGTTACGTCCAATATCGGTGCAGTGGCTGCCGGGAAAACGGTAGATAAAATTCTTATTTCCTTTAACGCCACGGGCAAAACCGGATACTCACGCGGCTATTTCGACGATATTTCCATCGAGCACGCGAAAAGCGAGCCAGGAGCCTTATTAACCGGCAGCTCAGCCGTTACGGCCGGTCAAACTTTTGATTTGACCTACGGGCTAGGCGGAGTGGCGCAAAACGTGTATGGCGAAGATATCACGGTTACTTATGATTCGAACCTGTTTGAATTGGTATCCGGTAAATCGTTGAAAGATGATTTTGTTATCGTGGATAAAAAGGAAGTACCGGGTCAAAGCAGATACCTTGCCGTTCACGTTGGAGCGGGTGCTTCCCAGCCTAATGGAGCCTTGCTGACGCTTCGTTTCAAAGTGAAGGCATCCGAGCTTGGAGCCACCGGAACCATCGCGGTCTCTCACCTTGTGATTGCCGATGGAGAGGGCAAAGAGATGGAATTGCCGGGCATTTCCAAAACAATCAGCGTTAAAGCGGTGGATAAAGCGGCGCTGAACAGCCTGATCACGGAAGCGCAAGCCGTACATGACGCAGCTGTGGAAGGAACCAAATTCGGTCAGTATCCTGTTGGTTCCAAGGCAGTTCTGCAAACGGCTGTTGACGCAGCTAAAGCCGTAGCGGCGAACACGCAAGCTACGCAAGAGGAAGCAGATCAAGCGAGAGCGCAGCTGAACACAGCTCTGCAAACGTTCAAGAACTCCGTCATCAGCATCGTGGACAAAACGGCACTCAGCGCATTGATCGCAGAAGCGCAATCGAAGCATGATGCAGCCGTCGAAGGCACTCGAACCGGTCAATATCCGGCTGGCACGAAAGCCATTCTGCAAGCGGCTATCGACGCTGCCGGTCAAATCGCAGGCAACGCCGCAGCTACGCAATCGCAAGTAGATCAAGCGGTGACCGATCTGAATGCGGCGCTGCAAAGCTTCCTTGCATCGGTGAATACCGGCTTGCCTGGGGATATGAACGGTGACGATATGTATAGTATCGGTGACTTAGCGATTGTTGCCGCCTACTATGGCAAAACTTCGCAAGATCCGAATTGGGACTTGTACAAAAAAGCGGATCTGAACAATGATGGCATCATCGATATCACCGATCTTGCGATCATGGCAAGAAAGATTCTAGAGTAATTTCTACATGTCGGGAGGTTGGCGGGCGGCAAACGTCTTCCTCCCGATTTTTTCACATGGAAAAAATTTGGAGGTCATCGCGATGAAAAGAAAGGCTATGAGGAAATTATTCAGTCTTTTGCTTAGCTTTGTGCTGCTGTGGGGCATCGTGTTTATCCCGCCGGGATTCGATCAGACCGCAGATGCTGCTGCGCCAAGCTTCTATGCGGGATTTGAAAGCCAAGAAGCTATGCAGCCCAATTGGGAGGACGAATCCGAAGCAAGCGATCATGTCAGCCAAGCCCAATCCAAAATTTCAAGCGAGATGCGCAAATCCGGTAAAAAGGCACTGCTTTTTGCCGGTAAAGCGACAGGAACAAGTACGGCCTACGCTTACAATAAAGTGTTTGCGGTGAATATTCCTGTAAAATCCAATACGACATTGTCCTACTGGATTTATCCCCAAAGCCAGTCAACGCTGGACGGCAGCACGGCAAACCATGGAAAAAACAGCACTTATGTCGCTGTCGATCTTGCTTTTGACGATGGCACGTATTTGCACACGTATCAAGCAGTGGACCAGCACGGCATTCTTATGCAGCCTGAAGAGCAGGGCAAAGGCGATCAATTGATTTTGGACACATGGAATTTTGTGACTTCGAATGTCGGAGCTGCCACAGCGGGGAAAACGATTCAACGTATTCTCGTTTCCTACGAACAGAGCGGCAATGCGGGGACATACCGGGGATTTATCGATGACATTCAGATTAGAAACTCCGAATTCGATCCGTCCGTGTACGCCAATCCGCTGTTAGGCTCGCAAAACAATAAGCTGGACATCGTCGGCTTCGGGGGCAACAGAGGAAATACATTCCCGGGAGCGGTCGTCCCTTTCGGTATGATCCAATGGAGTCCGGATACCGGCTATAACGACCTTGGCTCCGGCAAGTCACCCTTGGGATCGGGGTATGATTACGACCGCAAATCGATCGCAGGCTTCAGTTTAACGCATATTGACGGACCCGGCTGCGATAGTGCGCAGAACATCCCGTTTTTACCTGTCGTAGGTAAAATGGGCAAATCGCCGGCAACGAATTTCGAGGACTATGCGTCGCCTTTTCAACGTGAGAATGAGACGGCCATACCCGGTTATTACAGTGTTCTGTTGGATAAATACAACATTAAAACCGAATTTACGGCAACAGAAAGAACGAGTATCGGCAAATTCACTTATCCTTCGTCTACGCAGGCGATGATGCTGATTAATACGGGCATTAACGGCACGGGCGTTAGAGATGCCAACGTCAACATTGATAAAAACAGCTCCTTGGTCACGGGTTATGTGAATGCCGGCGGATTTTGCGGCAGCAAGGGGAGCGGCGGTACGTTAGCTGAAAATACGAACAATTATACCGTTTATTTTGCGGCAGAGTTCAGTCAACCGTTCACCGAAGTCGGCACGTACAAAGGTTCGCAAATTACAAAAGATAGCGTATCTGAATCATCGGAAATTCCGAATAACCGTAAAGTGGGAGGCTATGTCAGATTCGATACGACGGACCAGAAAGAAGTGTACGTCAAGGTAGCCATCTCCTATACCGATATCGAGCATGCCAAGCTGAATTTAAAAACGGAAAATCCGGGCTGGAACTTCGAATCTGTCAAACAATCCGCACAGGCCAAATGGAAAATGGCGCTCAGTAAAATTCAAGTTTCCGGCGGCACGGACAAACATAAGCGGATGCTCTACTCCTTTTTGTATCATGCATTGATCCACCCGAATGTGTACAGCGATGTCAACGGCGATTATAGAGGCTTTGATCAAAAGATTTATAATACCGGAGGCCGTTACACGCATTATTCGACTTTCTCCGGGTGGGACGTGTATCGGACGCAGATGCAGTTAATCGGACTGCTGTATCCGGAAATAGGCTCGGATATCGCGCAATCCTTTGTGGATGACGCCAAAAGCAGAAACGGCTTTTTGCCGAAATGGAGCATTGCCAACTCCGAAACGAATGTGATGAACGGCGATCCGGCATCGATCACGATCTCCAACATGTACGCTTTTGGGGCAAGAAACTTCGATTTGCAAGAAGCTCTGAAGGTCATGGATTTCCACGCATCGACGCCGTCCAGCTTGAATGGCCGGTTTAATTTGGCCGACTATTTGCAGCTTGGCTACATTCCGATCGAAAGAGGCGGATGGGTGACCGGGTATATTCCGGAATACAACAATGCGGACTTTGCGATCGCTCAGTTTGCCAAAGCGCTAGGCGACGATGAGAAATACAATACGTACTTGAACCGCTCGCAGAGCTGGATGCTTTCGTTCAAAGACGGCTACATCCAGCCGCGACTGGCGAACGGAAATTTCGAGAGCAGCTTCGATCCGGCTAGCGAACACGGCTTCCAAGAAGCGAATTCAGCACAATACACATGGGTGCTTCCTTTTAACTACAAAGGATTATTCGAGAAAATGGGCGGCCTGGAGGCAGCAAGAAAGCGTCTTGATTTCTTTTTCCAGAAATTAAACGCAGGATCGACAGAGCCGTACTCATTCTTGGGCAACCAACCGAGCTACGGTATCCCTTGGGCGTATAACTTTGCCGGACAGCCTTGGAAAACGCAGGAAATTGTGCGTAAAGGGATGGTCGAGCTGTTCCATGACGGACCGGCTGGAATGATTGGCAACAACGATTTGGGAGCGGGCTCTGCATGGTATGTATTGGCGGCGCTAGGGTTGTATCCGTCCATTCCGGGAATCGGCGGCTTCTCGATGAATGCTCCGCTATTCGAGGAAACGACGATTAATTTAGGCGACTGCAAACAAATTAAGCTGATCGGCAACGGCGCCTCGGAAGATGCGAAGTATATCCAGAGCTTAAAGCTGAACGGACATAACTATGACAGCACTTGGCTGCCTTACGATCTCATTAAGGACGGAGCCGTTCTTGACTTTACTCTCGGTACTACGCCGAATACAAGCTGGGCAACGAATCCTCCGGAGCCGCAGGCGCCGCCTTCCAATGGAGATCTCGGCTCTCAGGTTGTAGATAACGGGACGTACAAATTAGTCAATAAGTTGACCGGGAAAGTGCTGGAGGTTCCTGCTGAGAACAGCTCAGAGGGAGCGAGCCTGCAGCTCGGAACGGATGTTGACGGAAGTCATCAAAAATGGTCGCTAAACGGTGCTGCATGTACGAACTACACATTGATCAACGAAAGTGCCCGAAAAGCGCTGGATGTGAACAGTTCGGACGGCACGCAGCCACTGGTTAAATCCCCGAATACGAATGAAGAACAGAAATGGCTCGTTGTTGCCGCAGAGGACGGTTACTACAAAGTATTGAACACGAAAACGAAGAAAGTGCTGAGTGTCACTTCATCAAGCGGAGCTGTAACGACCGAAGCAGCAGCCAGCAGCGAGGCGCAAAAGTGGAAGATGGTCCAAACGCCAAAATCCAACGCCAAGTATAAGATCATCAACGCCAACAGCGGCAAAGTGCTCGAAGTGTCTCCGACCGGAGAACAGCAGCTGGGCACCGATCGTGGCGGTGACAACCAGAAATGGCAGGTCATTCCAGCCACGGGCGGCGGCTATCAGCTATGGAACCCGGCTGCAGGCAAGGTGCTTAGTGTTTCGGGTGGCAGCAACGCCAATGCTACCAGAACGCTTATCGAAGCGAATACCAATTTAGGCTATCAGAAATGGAAAATCGACTTTGTGTTTGCCAACGCCTTTACAGTTACAAATGCAGCGCTCCTTAATGCCAGTCAGCAGAAAATGTACCTCAACGTCTTAAATTCGGGAACCGCGGACGGCAGCGTTGTCAACATCACCGGAAGCAGCGCGTACAATAATGCTCAGCTTTGGAGATTTATTGAGATTCCGGAATAGCTCCTCTCTATGGAAGAAGTACAAATCTTGTTATTTATTGTTCAAGGAGGTTCCTGGAAAATGAGGAAAAGGCTTTTATATATGTTGCATTTTCTGTTCTGCAGCGTGCTGATGGCCGGCCTGCTTCCGGTTTTATCCGTGCAAGCGGCTCCCGGAGATTTGGTCAATGTCGCTTTGGCTAACAATCTGACCGTAAAGTTCAGCAAAGAAAACCCGCCTAGTGAAACAGCGGTGAAATTGTTTGATAATAATGCCAATACGAAGTGGCTTGGGGCGCAGACAACGAACGTGTGGGTGCAGATCCAATTCAACTTTGGCGATACCCAAGCGGTCAAAAAGTACGGCATGGTGTCAGCCAACGATGCGCCGACAAGGGACCCGAAGAACTGGCGGATTGAAGGTTCTAATGATGGCGTGAATTGGAATGTGCTGGATGAGCAAAGCAATCAAACTTTCAGCGCGCGTTTCCAAACGAAAGAGTATACGATTGCAGACGACAAAGTGAAGGAATACGGGTATTACCGTTTATTCATTCTGAATAACAACGGCGAGTCGACGAATACGCAATTAGCCGATTGGAAATTGTACGCGGTGGAGCTTGATGACAGCTCTTCCGTAGCGTCAGCGGCGGCAGCCCTCGATTTGGGCGACACGAGCGCGTTAACGAAAGGCTTGTTACTCCCCACAACGTATCGAAAAGGCACAACAATCACGTGGGCAAGCTCGAATCCAGCCGTGCTCAGCAATGCGGGCAAGTTGGTGAAGCGCCCGGAGCTCGGTCAGCCGAATGCAGGGCTCACATTGACGGCGACGGTGAAAAAGGGCAATGCCGTACAAACCAAGCAGTTTAATGTGAATGTGCTGGCAATGCGAGAGGCCGACTCTCAATATGAGGCGGCGATTGATTTTGACACCGGCTTTGAATCGGAGGATATCTCCCCGACGGATACGACAGGCCCGGCCAATACGTACCGGCTGTTGTCGTTGACGAAAAATATCGGAGAGTTCTGCTGCGGAATCGGCGGAATGGAGTCCAAAAAAGGAACCGGCGCTCATAATGGAGCGGCTGCTCTCCAGTTTTCCGGAAATGCTTTGAATGCCAATCAATCCTACGCTTATAACCAAATATTCGACACGGAAATTGCCGTTAAACCTTCTACTACGCTTTCTTACTGGGTATTCCCGGAGAAGGAGTCCGATGTTCTGTCAACCTATGTGAGAACGACAAGCAAATATGTGGCCCTTGACATTTTGTTTACCGATGGAACCTACTTGCATGATTTGGGGGCTAAAGATCAACATGGCGTTGTGCTTCATCCGAATGCCCAAGGGAAAGGCGGTTATGTCGTCGAAGATCAATGGAATTTCATTACGACCAATATTGGCGAGGTAGCGAATGGAAAATACATTGATAAAATTTTGTTCGGATTTGATTCCAGCGGGACAGTCCAAGGATTTTTCCGTGGTTCTGTTGACGATATAACCATTGAACATGATTCGACTGTCGGGGAAATCAATACAAGAGCAGTGAATGCGGCGAAAAACGCGCTTACGCTAGGCGATACTTCCGCAGTTTCACATGATTTAGTTCTGCCTGCGGCAGGCGAGCAGCAAACAACGATTACGTGGGTGAGCTCGAATCCGCTTGTATTGAGCGATGCAGGCAAGATTGTGTCAAGACCGATTCAAGGTGAACCGAGCGCCGAGGTGGAGCTGACCGCTGCGATAAGAAAAGGCGATTCGGTCGCGACGAAGACGTTTCTCGTTAAAGTGCTCCCGATGGACGACGCGGAAGCGGTCGAGCTGGATAAGGCAGCCCTTCAACTTGGAGACACAAGCGCTGTAGCGGATTCTTTGAAACTGGCGACTAAAGGCAAATATCGATCAACCATTACATGGAGCTCATCGAATCCTGCCGTGGTTGATGAGACCGGACATGTATCACGTCCAGACGCGGGTCAGCCGAACGCTGTGGTGACCTTAACGGCCAAGATCACGAGCGGATCGGCAGCAGCAACCAAGGCGTTCACGATCACTGTGGTCGCCCAAGGAGATAAAGGCGATTTGGCCGCAGACCAAGCCGAGCTTGAGCTTAGCGGCAGCGGTACGGTGACCAAAAATGTGTACTTGCCGACGACCGGTCGATTCGGTTCGAGAATAGCCTGGGCAAGTTCGAATCCGGCCGTATTCAGTGAAACGGGGCAAGTCCATCGCCCTGGTGTCGGGCAGCCGGATGCCGTCATCGCGCTCACTGCGACACTAAGCAAAGGTTCTGAGAGCGCAACGAAGGTGTTTACCTTCACGGTTAAGGCGTTAAGCGCCGATGAAGAAAGAATAATATCAGCTGCGGCAGTCCTTGATTTGGGGAATACGCATGCCGTTTCCCGTGATGTGATATTGCCCATCCGCATACCCGGGATGCCTGAAGTGGTCATTACGTGGTCGAGCTCAGACTCGGAAGTGATCGATTTCCATGGCAAAATCGTGCGGCCTTGCTACGGCGATCCGAATGTTACGGCAGTGTTGACTGCTAGGATCAGCAGCGGCGCTTGGAGCATGACGAAAACTTTTACCGTTACTGTCACTGCGTTAGGCGATGTCGAAGTACCGTTAAATGACAATGCGGATTTAAACGGAATCACAATCAATGGGGATCCGTTGTCCGGCTTTAATAAAGATACGGCAGGGTATACGGTGGAACTGCCGGAAGGAACAGTCCAAGTACCATCCGTTGCTGCAACGGCGGCAGATTCGAATGCCACGTTGAAGGTGACTCAAGCGGAAAGCCTGCCGGGTCGAGCCGTGATCGCGGTTACGGCGGAAGACGGTTCTACGAAGAAAACGTATACGATAGACTTTAAGATTAAAGAAACGCCTGACAGCAACACCGTGCATTTGACTGGCGTTGATCATGTCCTCTCCGGCGCTTCGTTTGAGCTTATTTACGATTTGCACAGCGTGAACCCAAGCATCTATGCCCAAGACCTTATCTTCACGTATGACCCGTCTGCTGTGGAGTTTATCTCCGTGAAATCGCTGCAAGATGGGTTCATCGTCATAGACAAGAAAGAAAAACCGGGCCAAGTTCGCATTCTTGCAGCAAGTATCGGGGCCAAAAAGGATTCTCTCGTTAGCGGTTTGCTTAGCTTGCAATGGAAAGCCAAACCCGCTGCTGCATCGGTATCCACGGCCATAACGCTGTCCAATGTAATTATTGCAGACGGTGAGGGTGTGGAAACCACTGTAGCTGGCGTTGCTCACGCTATTCAAATCAACAGCGTAGACAAAGCATCGCTGATTGGCCTTATCGCCGAAGCGCAATCCCTGCATGATGCAGCCGTGGAAGGGACTGGCATGGGCCAATATCCGGCCGGATCGAAGGCTGCGCTGCAAAGAGCGATAGATAGCGCCAAAGCCGTAGCGGACAACGCGGCAGCCAGCCAAGCCCAAGTGGATCAAGCCGCAGCTGACTTGACTGTTGCGCAGCAAATTTTCCGGGCATCCATGAACACGCAAATGCCAGGTGACTTGAACGGAGATAACACTTACAGTATCGGTGATTTAGCGATTATGGCAGCTTATTACGGCAAAACATCCGACGATCCGGATTGGCATCTGTATAAGAAAGCCGACCTGAACAACGACGGCAAAATTGACATTGCCGACTTGGCCATCATCGCAAGAATGATTCTCGGCTAGTGATTTTGCTGCAAGGTCTTATAGGAAAGGGCAGCTCCTTATGGGGGCTGCCCTTTTTAACATGTGTTGAAAAGAACTATCGTGAATAGTGACGTCCTATATTCGACTTTCAGAATCGTTATGCTAAAATGATGAGTAAATAGTCGGATTAGCCAGAAAAGGAGAAACAAATGAATCTACAATCAATGGAGCAATGGACAAACCTGTACGAGGCAGCAGCAGCATTTAAAAGAGCAGCGTGTTGGGAGCATCTGTCGAACGGCCATATTTTCGGAGTGCAGAATCCTTTAAACGGGGAGATTGGATACTGCTGTGTCATGGGCGGCGGAGGCGATCTCTATGGTCTGGCTGTCTATTTGGGGACAGAGGGGCTTGAAACCTTGATGAGCATGTTCGAAGGGGATCCGAATCAAGATCCGATGTTTACGCAGCACTGCTTGATGCTTTCCTTCGATAATAGAACGGAGTTGTATCCCGCCGAGTATAAACAAATGAAAGAGCTTGGGCTGAAATTTCGGGGAGCTAATGCTTGGCCAACGTTCAGATTATATGAACCTGGGTTTCTTCCATGGCCGATTGAGGATCAGGAGCACGTCTTATTTTTAACTTTGGCGCTGCAGCAAGCGGTAGAAGTTTCCGAAGCATATAAACACAATCCCGACGCTCTATTGGAAGGGAAAAATACCTTTTTAACAAGAGTCTCGACTGGAGACCTGTTGAATTTGACTTGGTCAAATGAGTGGATAGAACCATTGCCTATAGAGGTGGTATTGGCGAATACGGCGGACCTCATCGATGAATTGCGAGTCGCCAAACTGAAAAAGTCGCTCAAAAGGGTAGATGCCATTTGGGAGATCGACTGCTTTTATATGCCGATGCCTATTGACGAGGGCGGAAGGCCCTATTACCCGATGATGATCTTGTTTGTTGATCATGAATCAGGACAAATCCTTCATTTCGGTTTAGCTGAAAAATCGGAAGTGCCAAAAAAGATGGCTGAGCGTTTATTTGACATTTTCGATAAAATGCAAGTCATTCCCAATGGTATATGGGTATGCAACGAACATGTGGCTCATTATTTGAGACAGCTTCTGCATGCTTTCGAACTAGAGGCTTATTTGGCACATGAACTGCCGGCTTTGGAGGAAGCCAAAGAAGGAATCATGGATCATTTTCTGAATGGATAAGGATAATTACCCAACGAACGCGGTCGTTACATAGGAAGAGCGAGGGGCGAAGCTCCTCTTTTTCTTGTAGTTGAATGGGGCTATCTCTAAAAAAGATTGTCTTTTATTGGGATTCTCCCTATAATTATTGTGAAATTAGGAGCAGTACTAGTTTAATATAAAATAAAGGGTTGAGACGTATGAGCGGAGACAAGCTGGAAAAAATCATGGATGCAGCCAGAATGTATTACCAATTGGACTACAGTCAACATGAGATAGCAAAGCATCTTGGCGTATCTCGCCCTACTGTTTCGAAGTTTCTACAGCAAGCAAGAGCGGATGGCATCGTTCAAATTAAGATTACAGACCCTACTGAAAAAAATGAGAGTTTAGCCGCACAGTTAGAGGAAAAGTTCCAGCTGCAGAAGGCGGTCGTCGTTTCAGTTCCCCAGTACTTGGAAGATATCGTCAAAAAGTATTTAGGCGAGGCTGCGGCGGGCTATTTGTGTGAAGTCGTGAAAGATGGCGATACCATTGCGACTACATGGGGAACGACGCTTTATGAAGTAGCTGTGAAGCTGCAAAACAAACATGTGAAAGATGTCACGGTTGTTCAGCTAAACGGCGGGATCAGCTATTCGGAATGCAATACATACGCGTCGGAGATTCTTCATCTATTTGGCGAGGCGTTTCATACGAATCCGCATCTTTTGCCGCTGCCTGCCATTGTCGATCATATCGTAGTGAAGCAGGCTATTGAAGCGGATCGGCATATTCGCAAAATTCTTGATTTGGGCAAGCAGGCCAATATAGCCGTGTTCACGGTCGGGGTTCCGACAGAAGACTCAGTTTTGCTAAAAGCGGATTATTTCTCCTCTTCGGATTTGGATCTTATTCAAGAGAAGGGTGTGGGAGACATCTGTTCCAGATTCATAGATTTGGAAGGCATTATTTGTAGTGAAGAGCTGGACCGCCGAACCATCGGCATCGATCTGAATGAGCTGAGCAAGAAAGAAAAATCGATCCTAGTCGCAGGCGGCGTAACGAAAGTTGATGCGATTTACGGTGCCATTCGCGGGAAATATACCAATACGTTAATTACCGATCAGTTTACGGCACAATATTTGCTGGATTATTAAATTTGATAGTTCAAAGGAGAGCTCCTACGCTAAGAACGGGTGGTCTCCTTTTTTAAATAGTATTGCAAACGCTTACAAAAATGTGGGCGTAATAAAATTGTTGCCAGAGGCATAAGCGGTTTATTTTCATCCTAAAATAGTAATGATAATCATTATCACCTGTGGTATAATGGCCTTTATGAACAGGAGCTTGAGCAAGCTGATCCTGAGAGGAGCGTCCCCATGACTCGTTTGTATACACAGCAAGTAGATATCGCGTACGACGATCGATTGATCGTCAGTAACCTGAATTTGTCCATTCCCGATGCCAAAATTACAGCGCTTGTCGGGGCCAATGGCTCCGGTAAATCCACTATTTTGAAATCGCTCGCGCGTATTATGAAAATTAAAGGCGGCCAGGTGTATCTTGACGGCAAGTCCATCCACCAGCGGACGACGAAGGAAGTCGCCCGGGAGCTGGCGATTTTGCCGCAAAATCCGACTGCGCCGGAAGGCTTGACGGTCAGCGAGCTGGTATCTTACGGAAGATTCCCGCACCAGAAAGGCTTCGGCTCCATGACGAAGGAAGATAAGGAGACGATCTCTTGGGCGATTGAGGTTACCGGCATGACGCCGTTCGCCGATCGTCCGGTAGATCAGCTGTCCGGCGGTCAACGGCAGCGGGCTTGGATTGCGATGGCATTGGCGCAGCAAACCGACATTCTTTTCCTGGATGAGCCGACGACGTTCCTGGATATGGCGCATCAGCTGGAAGTATTGAAGCTGCTGCAGAAGCTGAACAAGGAAGAGGGAAGGACCATTATTATGGTCGTTCATGATCTGAACCATGCGACCCATTATGCGCATCATATGGTCGCGATCGTACAAGGGCAGGTGGTCAGCGAAGGGACGCCGGAGCAGGTTGTTACCGCGCCGGTGCTTCGCGAAGTATTCGGCATTGAGGCGGATATCGTTGCGGATCCGCGTACGGGTGTGCCGCTTTGTATCCCTTATGATCTTGTAGGCGCTGAGATTGCGCAGAAGCAGGCGCAGACGAAGACGCAAGCTCCGGAAACGCCACAAACCATGGTTGCGGCTGGTGCATCCCGCTAAAGAGGAAGAAGGAGGCATGGAAATGAGTTCGTCTTTGCAGCATGTTATCGCGGAGCAGTTCGGAGCTACGACGGAGCTGCACCCGCAGCCGTTATTTGAAATAGCAGGCAGCCGTCTCCTGGCTAAGACCGGCATGCAGGAGCTGATTAACGCCTATTCACCGCTAATGAAGGCACTTGAACCTGCGGCGGCCGGTGCGTATGTGATCAGCCGGCTTGGTGTTTTGAACAATGCCATGCATTATATGCTGACAAAGGGTGAGCTGATTGATTTGGCGCCGGAGCTTTGGACGCTGCAAATCTATCAGCACGACAAAGGGCATGCCGAGTTCCGCTATGCGCTCCATGAAATCCGGCAGCTTGAGGGTCCTCGGGCTGGAGAGCGCAGCGCATGGCGTGAAGAGCGTCTGAACCACTGGTACGGCATTCATATTCGCCCGATGGTGGAAGCTGCTTCTTTGGCAGCGGAGATGGATATCAATCATCTATGGAAGCTCTTTCCGATGCGGCTTCGCTATATGTTCGACAGTATGAAGGAGCAAGCGGGTTCCGAGGAGGAACAACTGCGCATCGAGGAAGATTGGACGTTCGTTTCGCAAAGTATGAGCGGCCAAGTCTTCGGTCGTGCCGGGAATCCGCTGCAAGTGAAATTCATCTCCTTGGATTATCCCGGAGCCCCGGGCGAACCGGATAAGCAAATCCGGATGAAGAGCGCTTGTTGTATGTTTTACCGGACGGAAGGCGGCTATTACTGCTACACATGTCCGCGGTTGAAACCGAGTGATCGCGAGGCGCGCAAAGCGGAGATCCGGGAGAAGTTGGCGCAGGAAGCGGCGGAGAAGGCTGCTGTGCGGTAGCATACAGAGAGGTAGAGGAAATTTGCTTGGAAATAACCTGAAGGAAAATAACTGGAAAAACTCCCTCTAAATGGCTCGGAATATCGCCATACGTGGAAGTACAAGGGAAAACTCCCGCTAATTGACCGGATGTAGTAGATTCTTACGAAATCGGTACAAATAGTGGGAGTTTTTTCGGCTAGAGTTTGCGATTCTAGCTATATTGCTGCAAAACCTCTACTTCTTCAGCGCTTGATCGATGAATTTGCTTTCAAGCACTTGCGACGTATCCAGCTTCTTCGGAATCGCGCCGACGGATTGCAGGAAGTCAGCCTGCTCCTGGTGCGCTTTGGCGAACTCAGGCGTTATCGAAGAGAGAATCGGGAATGTGTTTTTCAAGACATCCACAATGACCGCTTTGTCCAGCTTTTGGGACTTGGACAGCTCGTCGGCGATTTCGTCCTGATGATCGACGTAGTATTTGCGGGCTTCTTCGTAAGTTTTGAGGAAAAGTACGGTAAGATTGGGGTGCTCCTGTGTAAATTTGGTCCTCGCAATCAGGAAGGAAGGCGCATTGATGTTCAGGTCCTCGCCGGAGACGAGAATAGATGCTCCTGATTGGTACACCGCTGTAGTCGCGTAGGGCTCCCAAATCGACCAAGCGTCGATGGCGCCGCTGTCGAGAGCAGGTCTGGCTTCATCGGGCTGAAGCTGAATCACTTTCACGTCATCGCCTTTCAGTCCGGCTTTGTCGATTGCCATGTAGAGGAAGTTATAGGCGCTGCTGCCTTTTGCTACGGCGATCTTTTTGCCTTTGAGATCTTTCAATTCCTTGATGGTGCTGTTTTTTGGCACGACAATCATGTTGCCTTTTTTCCCGTCGCTCGTAACGGCTATGCCTTTAAAATCAACCCCGCCGACTTGGCCGGAAATTAGAGGAGTCCCCCCGGTAGCCCCGAAGTCGAGCCTTCCGGCGGCAATGGCCTCGAAATGAGGAGGGCCGCTGGCGAACTCATTCCATTTCACTTCAGCGCCAACAGCGTTAAAGGCCTTTTCAAAATATCCCTTATCCCGCGCATAGTTAAGGACGCCTGTTTTGCCTTGAATGCCTATGTTGACAACGACCTTCTCTTTCGGAGCGGCCGCGGGAGTGGAAGTGGCATTGGCAGGGGCGCTTTGCGCCGCGGGTGCGCCGCTTGGAGCCGTAGTGCTTGCGCTTGTCGGAGCGCCCGCCGTTTTTGCTCCGCAGGCTGATAGCAGAACCAACGTGATAAGCGTGAATAAGGATAAACTTATCTTATTAGATGATTTCTTTTTCATATGACATGACCCCCTACTAAATGAAATAGATGATTAATGAACAGGTGATGCTGACGCTGCTGGCTTTACGAAGCGATTCGCCGGTTTAGCTAAGCCGAGGTGATCGCGCAAGGTCCGACCCGTATAATCCGAGCGGAATAAGCCGCGCCGCCGCAGCTCAGGAATGACAAGATCGACGAATTCATCCAGCCCGCCGGGCAAATAGGGAGGCATAATGTTGAAGCCGTCGCAAGCTTCATGCACGAACCATTCCTCCAATTGGTCCGCAATTTGGACAGGAGTTCCGGTAATGGTTCGATGCCCGCGGGCGCCGGTTACCCGGTGGATCAGCTGGCGAATCGTGAGCTGTTCTCGGCGCGCCATATCCAGCAGAAGCTGGTAGCGGCTTTTGCCGCCGTTGACATCGGCTGCATCGGGCAAATCAGGCAGAGGTCCGTCCAGCGGATAGCCCGACAGATCCACTCTCAGGATGTTCTGCACCATCCCCAGTCCGACCGCGGGGAGGACAAGCTCCTGGAACTCGGCTTCCTTCTGCTTCGCCTCTTCCTCCGTTGCCCCGATGAAGGGCAGGACGCCGGGCAATATTTTGAGCTCATCCGGCGATCGTCCATAAACGGACAGCTGGCCTTTGAGCGACGCATAGAAGCTTTGCGCTTCTTCCAGCGTCTGCCACGCCGTGAAAACAACTTCCGCTGTCTGAGCGGCAAAAGCTTGCCCTGTCGCAGATGAGCCGGCCTGCACGACAACCGGTCGTCCCTGTACGGAGCGGTGGACGTTCAGCGGACCGCGCACGGAAAAATGCTCGCCCACATGATTGATCTCATGCACTTTATCCGGATCAGCGAACTGGCCGGACGCTTTATCGATGAGGAGCGCCCCATCTTCCCAGCTGTCCCATAACGCGGTGACGACATCCACGAATTCCTTCGCCCGCTCATAGCGGAGCGTGTGGTCCAAGTGATGGTCGCGTCCGAAATTTTTGGCCGTATTTTCCATGCTCGTTGTGACGGCATTCCAGCCTGCTCGCCCTCCGCTTAAATGATCGAGGGAGGCGAATTTGCGCGCAACATGAAAAGGCTCGCTGTAAGTTGTGGACACCGTTCCGACAAGTCCGATGTTCTTAGTGACGGAGGCCAGCGCAGACAGCAGGGTGAGCGGTTCCGCCCGAACGGGGAGAGTGTACTGAACGGCTCTGTTCAGCGGCTCGGGAAGCACGGGGATGTCTTCGATAAAAATGAGATCGAATTTGCCCCGTTCCGCCGTCTGCGCGAATTGCTTGTAGAAATCAAGCTTCAAAAGTCCGCTTGTATGCGTCAACGGATAGCGCCAAGCCGCAATATGATGGCCTACGCCATAAATAAAAGCCCCCAAATGAAGCTGTTTTTGTTGATTGTTCGTCTTGTTCGTTCCCATCGGCATGCTCCCCTCAGTTTCTACTTGCAGATTCAGCCGCTCGAAAGCGGCTTGCCGGTCTTGACAGTCCGAGGTGATCGCGCAAGGTCGTGCCCTCGTACTCCGTTCTGAACAACCCTCTTCGCTGCAGCTCGGGGATGACGAGATCGACGAATTCTTCCAGACCTCCGGGCAAATAAGGCGGCATGATATTGAAGCCATCGCAAGCTCCGCTGCTGAACCACTCTTCGAGCTGATCGGCGATTTGTACCGGCGTGCCGCTAATGGTGCGGTGCCCGCGGGCGCCCGTCACGCGGTACATGAGCTGGCGGATCGTCAAGCCTTCGCGGCGCGCCATATCGGAGACGAGCTGGAAGCGGCTTTTGCCGCCGTTCACCTGCTGCAGCTCCGGGAGATCGGGCAGCGGGCCGTCCAGCGGATAGCCGGTCAGGTCGACATTCAGCGAGGCGGAGAGCATGGATAATCCGACGGCCGGCAGCACTTGGGACTGGAGGAGCGCCTCCTTCTCGCGGGCCTCCTCTTCCGTTGCGCCAATGACGGGGAAGATGCCCGGCATAATGAGGATGTCATTCGGCGCTCTTCCGTTAGCGACAGCCAGCTCCTTGACGCTGCGGTAAAAGAGCTGGGCTTCCTCCAGCGTTTGCCATGCCGTGAAGACAACTTCCGCCGTCTGTGCGGCGAGCAGCTTCCCGGTCTCGGAAGCTCCCGCTTGAATGACAACGGGTCGGCCCTGCGGCGAGCGCGGCAAATTCAAGGGTCCGCGTACGGCGAAAAATTCGCCCTGGTGATTCAGTTCGTGTACCTTGTCAGGGTCAGCGAAAATGCCGCTGGCTTTGTCGGCCACAATGGCGTCATCTTCCCAGCTATCCCATAGGGACGTCACGACACCGACGAATTCGCGCGCTCGTTCATACCGCTTCTCATGAGCGGGATGACGCTGTTGGCTGAAATTATGAGCCTCTTCGTCCCGGCCGGAGGTCACGACATTCCACGCTGCGCGGCCACCGCTCAAATGGTCCAAGCAGGAAAATTCACGCGCTAAATTGTACGGATCATGATAGGTCGTTGATACGGTTGCAGCCAAACCGATACGCTCGGTCACTCCTGCCAAATAGGAGAGAAGCGTAATCGGCTCAGGCCGGATCGTCACCGTATGTTTGATGTTTGTTTTAAAACGATCGATGACAGCGAGGTTGTCTGCGAGGAAAATCATATCGAACTTGCCGCGTTCCGCCGTTTGGGCAAAATGCTCATAGAACGCATGCTGCAAAATGCCCTGCGCATCCGTCTCCGGATAACGCCAAGACGCTACGTGGTGACCCACTTGAAAAAGAAATGCGCCCAAGCGCAGCTGCCGGTGCTCAGGTGTACTCATTCTTCATCCCTCCATGATTGATCAGATAAAGCGAAGCGGCCCGGGTAAAAAGAAAAGCTCTCCAAGCTGCCGCTGCGGGCAGTGCCTGGAGAGCCGTTGGTGGACCAATGGGCTGTCTGGGTTATTGATTAGTTATGCTAGCATATTAAATCCGATAAAACAAGTGGGTAATGTAAGAATTAAAGGATTGACTTCCAAATTTTGTGGTGATATGATCCGTGTATATCCAAGTGAATCACTATGAATTAAATCGAGTCCACCAGGTATCTGGAGACTTCCTAACTTTCCCCGCAAAGGGGGCTGCTGCGGAGGTCTCTTTTTTATTTTTAGAAAAATTGGCCTAAAGGGGAGAGCTTGATGAGCGTAATTGCACTAGATATTGATTTGCCGGGCAAATGGTTTCAGACGCCTCAAGGGCACCGTGTCGAAGCGCTGCATAACATTCGGCTGAAAATTAAAGAAGGCGAATTCATCACCATTATCG
This sequence comes from Paenibacillus sp. FW126-R14, assembly GCF_058789495.1. Taxonomy (NCBI): domain Bacteria; kingdom Bacillati; phylum Bacillota; class Bacilli; order Caryophanales; family Paenibacillaceae; genus Paenibacillus; species Paenibacillus sp. FW126-R14. Next base: position 37,331 of record NZ_JBYTBS010000047.1, read on the forward strand.
GACCAAGCGGCTGCGGCAAAAGCACACTGCTCAAAATCATTGCAGGGCTGGACACCGAGCATAACGGAAAAGTGCTTCTCGAACAAAAGCAAGTGGAGAAGCCGGGCATCGATAAAGGATTTATTTTTCAGGAGCACCGTTTATTCCCTTGGTTGACTGTCGAGAAAAACATCGCCGCAGACCTCAGCTTGAAGGATCCGGACGTGCGGGCGCGTGTGGATGCTCTGATCGAGCTTGTGAAGCTGAAAGGATTTGAGAAATCGTATCCGAGAGAACTGTCGGGGGGCATGTCGCAGCGTGTGGCCATAGCCAGGGCTTTGCTGCGGAAGCCGAAGGTGCTGCTGCTGGATGAACCGTTTGGCGCATTGGACGCCTTTACGCGTTCGCATTTGCAAGAGGTGGCGCTCGATATCTGGGAGAAAAATCGGACAACGATGATTCTCGTCACGCATGACATTGATGAAGCGGTGTTTTTGGCTACCCGGGTCGTCGTGATGGATGCGCGTCCGGGTACGATCCGTAACATCATTGCTGTCGATCTGCCTTATCCGCGTAAAAAAACTACCGTTTCGTTCCAAGAGCTGCGCAAGCTGGTGCTCAGCGAATTTGAGCCCGTCGAGGAATTAGAGCTGATAGACAGCTCGGGTATTTAAACGATTTTACTATTGAAAAAGAAAGAGAGGGAGCAGCGATGAGTCAAGCGGAAGTCATTGTTGGCCAGAATCAACCCCTTTCCCGGCCCAAGGCCGTGGAACAGCCGGTTTCGTCCGAACAGCCTAACTTTTCAACGCCGCAGCTAAGGAAGGAAGGTAAATGGCAGCTCCTCGTCAGAGGGAGCATTTTGCCGATTACGGTGCTAATCCTCTGGCAAATCTTCGGCTCGCTAGGCGTGGTGTCCCAAACACTGCTGCCTACGCCGTATGCGATATGGCAGGCTTTTTATGACCTGCTCATAAGCGGAGAGCTTTTCAGGCATGTGAAAATCAGCATTTGGCGTGCGGCCGTAGGGTTTCTGATTGGCGGCAGTTTAGGGCTGGGATTTGGCTTGCTTGTCGGCTTGTTCCGCAAATTCGAGCAAACGGTTGACCCCTCCGTTCAGATGCTTCGTACGATTCCCCATTTGGCGATTACGCCGCTGTTTATTCTTTGGTTTGGCTTTGGCGAATTTTCCAAGGTATTGCTTATTGCGAAAGGGGCCTTTTTCCCGTTGTATGTGCAGACTTTTCTAGGCATCCGCAATGTTGACTCCAAATTGTTCGATGTAGCCAGAGTGCTGGAATTCAGCAAGTTGAAGCAAATTACCAAACTGGTGCTGCCGGCGGCTTTGCCGAACATTTTGCTGGGCTTGCGGCTTTCGATCGGCGTGGCTTGGCTGGGCTTGGTCGTGGCGGAGTTGATGGGCTCAAGCGAGGGGGTTGGGTACTTGATCTTGGATGCCAGACAGTTCTCGCAGACGGCGATCGTGTTTGTCGGGATATTGATCTTTGCTTTCGTCGGCAAAGGCTCCGACTCTTTGGTCCGGGTATTGGAAAAGAAGCTGTTGAAATGGCGCGATAGCTTCAAGGGATAAAATTGGAAATCATCCAATGAAGGGGGGATTCGCCCCCGGTTCCAGCCTCACTCAGTATAATAAGAGCCCTAGATGACTTCTATCCCAGCCGAAAAGTCCAATTTTCGGAGGATAGAAGTCTCTGGAGGCTCTTATTTGCGCGGATTGGGCTCGAATTGGAGGCTCTTATTTGCACATCAACTAGTCCGTTGGGAGCAAATTGAAATTCGTTCAGCCGGAAACGGGCAGCCAGCCTTATATCCAACACGCCTGTCCGCGATTTTAATAAATCGACATATTTCGACAGACAAAATTAAGCGTATATTTTATGATAAGTACAGATATGTAAACGCTTTCCTGAAAGAGGGAGAGCATACGAGTAGATGAGGTGAACAGTGGTGATGAAGCTAAAGTTCAATTTGAAGCTGGAGCATTCCCCCATTTTCAGAAGCTTTCTTATTTCCTATGTGCTCGTTCTGATTATTCCGATGCTCACAGGCTTCATCTCCTATTATGTCTCCTCCGACATTATTAGGTCCAGTTCGCTCGATGCCAGTGCCATGATGCTGAACCAGAGCAAGGATATTCTGGACCGTAGAATGGAAGAGGTTGAAAATATTACGCGGCAGCTTTCTCTGGATCAGGAACTGAATTACGTGCTTAACGAACAGGTGGATGCCGATCATTATGATGTATATGCGATATGGAAATCATGGCGGAATACGTCGGCATACAGCTTGACGAACACTTTTCTGGAGGACTTCTACATTTATCTGAACAATTATCAGGCTATTTTTACGCCATCGGGCGTGTTTATTCGCCCTGACGATTATTTTGATCTGTATCATTATCAGGATGTAGACCCGGTCCAATGGAAGCAGAATATTTCGGGCAAAATCCACCGCAGAGAGACGCTGCCGTCACAGCCGTTCATGAATAATGGCAAGAAAACGAATGTCATCACTTATTTGCAGTCGATTCCGTTCGATAGTTTCCAGCACTCGCTCGGTACGGCGGTTATTTTGATTGACGAGAATGAAATTGCCAAAATGTTGGAGCGAATACCGAAGCAATACGGGGGTTGGGCTTATATCAGTGATAAAGACGGTCATCCGATTGCCAGAATTGGCATTGAGGATGCACAAATCCAAGAGATGAACATCCAGGAACTGATCAGTCGTAAACCGGGCAATACGTTTGTAAAAGATAAAACGCTGCTCATTTCCACAAAATCGACCTATAACGGATGGGGGTATGTCGTCGGCCTGCCGAAAAGCGTTGTCATGAAGCAGTCCGAGTTTATTGCGAGGGTGACCTGGACGATCACGGCTTCAACGTTATTGCTAGGCATCGTAGCAGCCTTGTTATTTGCATACAGGAATAGTGCGCCTATTAACCGAATCTTTACGGTTTTTCGGGAGCAAACGGGCCAGGCCGGATACAAAGGGAAGAATGCGTTTGATTTTTTGCAAGGAAATATATCGCATTTGTTGGCCAGTCAACGGACGTTGGAGGAGGAGCTTAAGCGCCAGCTGCCTTTATTAGAGGATGCTTTCGTTAAGAGGCTGTTAAAAGGGGAGTTTGATTCTCTCCAGGAAATGAGAACGTTAATGCACTCGCTGCCAAACTTGAATTTGAAAAGTGAAAGGGGCTATGTCGCGATGATCCGAATTAACGGCTACAGCGGCTTGGTCAGCAAAGAAATTATTCACGAGCTGAATGCGGCGCGGCTTTTGATCAAAAAGAGTCTGAACGATTTGACCGGTGTTTTTCAGCTTAATGTGACCGACATCGATTCGGATAAAATTGCGATTCTCATCACGTTAACCGAACACGCGGACGGTTCAGAAGCAGATGAATGGACGGCTGGCCTTGCGGATCTGTTCGAGCAGTTGCGCGAACATGTCAGAGAGGGGTACCGGATTCAGATGACCGTCGCCATTGGCGGCAGCTTCCAGGCACTCTCCGACAGCAGTCGTTCCTTCGAGGAAGCAAGAGACGCGCTGGATTATTCGTTGTTTAGGGAAGAGGCCGAGACGATCTGGTACCGGGACGTGATCAAGGAGTCAACGACGTACTATTATCCGATCGATCTGGAGCTGCGCATGATGAATGCGGTCAAGATTGGCGAGCTTCAAGAGGTGCATCGTATTTTTGAGCAGCTGCTGGAGCACAATTTCTCCGAACGGCAGCTGTCAGCGGAAATGGTTCAGCAGTTGTTCGGCGAATTAAAAGGGACCTTTTTTAAGCTGCTGCAGCATAGTCCGTTTACGGATCAAGCGGTATCCGAAGGATTGAAGCCCCGCGTTGAGCAGCTGCAGCTGTCGACAAGCTTGGATCGCTTCCGCAATGAAGTTCTAGGTCTTCTGGAAGCATTTTGCAGCAGGGTGTTAAAGAAGAAAGAGGACAGCACAGGTGAAATGATAAACAAAATCGTCACCTTCCTCGATAGCCATTATTCGGATTCCGACCTTAATCTTTATAAAATTTCCACGGCTGTCGAGCTGCCTGAGAAGTACATTTCACAGCTGTTCAAAGATCACACCGGCGAGAACTTATCGGACTACCTGGAGAAAATCCGGATTAAAAAGGCGACAGATCTTCTTTTTAACAGCGATCATACGATTGATGAAATCTCGCAATATGTCGGCTATAACAGTGCGCATGCATTTCGGAGAGCTTTTAAACGGGTATCCGGCGTGTCGCCGAGCATTTACCGAAAAACGGTCAATTAATGTTGATTTTATTCAAAAACACCTTAGAAATGTCCTTATTGCAGAGCGTGATTTTGTGATGTAGTGGGAGTAGGCATAATTCTACTTGTTAAGGAGCTGTTTGCCATGAAATTACGTTATCAAAGCTGCGCAAAAGCATGGACGGAAGCGCTTCCGATCGGAAACGGACGACTGGGGGCGATGGTTTTCGGCGATCCGGAAGCCGAGCGTTTGCAATTGAATGAAGATACGCTTTGGTCGGGCCGCGGTCCTGTTGACGGAAACAATCTCAATGCGAAGAACGTTCTCGCAGAAGTGCGTGCGCTGATTGCAGAAGGCCGTTATGAGGAAGCGGACAAAAAGAGCAAAGAGATGATGGGGCCATACAATCAATCTTATATGCCCTTTGGCGATCTTCACCTGAAGTTCCGGCACGGGGGCGTAATTCGGAATTATGAGCGAAGCTTGGATTTGACGGATGCCATTAGCCGAATCACGTATCGGATTGGAGATATCGAATATAAGCGTGAGATGTTTGCTTCATTTCCGGACCAAGTGATTGTGATTCGTATCGAGGCAAGCGCTCCAGGCGCCCTGAATTTTACCGCGCGGCTCGATAGCCCGCATCCGTATCGAACAAGCTCTGCGGCGGATCGACTGCTTTTGCATGGCATTTGCCCGGAGCACGTTGATCCTAATTACTACAATAAGGATCATCCCGTCGTATACGGGGATCCTGAATCGACGGAAGCCATGCGGTTCGAAGGGCGTCTTGGCGTTCGGCTTGAGGATGGCGTGTTTGCGATTGATCATGACGGACTGCATATTCAAAAAGCCAATGCCGTTACGCTGCTGTTCAGCGCGGAAACCAGCTTTCAAGGCTATGATAAGCCGCCTGCCAGGGACGGCAGCGACATTGCCGCCGCTAACGAGGAGCGGCTGCAGCGGGCGCTGGCCAAATCCTATGAGCAATTGCGGCGAGATCATATTGATGATTACACGGCCTTATTCAATCGTGTGGAGCTCAAGCTCGGCGCTGCCGAAGCGGAGGAGCGGATGCCCACCGACAAGCGGATCGCCGAGTACGGGGCGAAGGATGCGGGGCTCGTGGAGCTGCTGTTTCAATACGGCAGATACTTGCTGATCGCAAGCTCGCGCGCCGGGTCGCAGCCGGCCAATCTGCAGGGCATATGGAACAAAGAATTGCGCCCGCCATGGAGCAGCAATTGGACGCTGAATATTAATGCCGAGATGAACTACTGGCTTGCGGAGACGTGTCACTTATCCGAATGCCATGAGCCGCTTCTCGGATACATACGGAATTTGGCGGGCAACGGGCGGAAAACGGCCGAAGTGAATTACGGATGCCGGGGCTGGGTCGCGCATCATAACGGAGACATCTGGTGCCAGTCGGCGCCTGTCGGGGATTATGGCCACGGCGACCCGGTGTGGGCGCTATGGCCGATGTCGGGAGCATGGCTGAGCCAGCACCTCTGGGAGCACTACGCGTTCACCCAAGATGAACGTTATCTTCGCGAGCAGGCTTATCCGATTATGCGGGAAGCGGTGCTCTTCTGTCTGGATTGGCTGCATCCGGACGAGGACGGCCATCTGATCACATCGCCTTCCACCTCGCCGGAGCATAAGTTTGTGACTGCGGACGGGCAGAAGGCCGCGGTAAGTCAAGCAACGACAATGGATATGTCGTTAATATGGGATTTGTTTACGAGCAGCATGGAGGCTTCGGTCGTGTTGAACGTTGACGAGCCCCTCCGAGCTGAGATGGCGGCAGCGCGCGAGAGACTGAAGCCGATGCAAATCGGGAAGCACGGCCAGCTTCAGGAATGGTCGACAGATTGGGAGGACGAGGATGTTCATCACCGGCATGTCTCGCATCTGTTCGGAGTTTACCCTGGCCGACAATGGACGGAACTCGAAACGCCGGAGCTGTTTCAGGCAGCCCGGACATCGTTGGAGCGGCGCGGTGACGGAGGGACAGGCTGGAGTCTGGCGTGGAAAATATGTTTGTGGGCCCGTTTCCAAGACGGGAACCGAACGCTGCAGCTCATCTCCAATTTGCTTCAGCTGGTGAAGGAGGACGAGACGAACTACCATCGCGGCGGCGTCTACGCCAACTTGTTCGATGCTCACCCGCCTTTTCAAATCGACGGCAACTTTGGGTTTACCGCAGGGGTAGCGGAAATGCTGGTTCAATCCCATGCCGGCGAAATTTGGCTGCTGCCAGCCTTGCCGGATGCATGGCCGTCGGGCTCCGTGAAGGGGCTTCGCGCAAGAGGCGCGTTTGAAGTTCGTCTATCGTGGGAGGGAGGCTCGCTTCAGGAAGCGGAAATCGAAGCGCACGCCGGCGGCAGCTGCCGCGTTCGCACGAAGTGCGGTGCGCTCTCGGTCGATTCGGAGGGCGCGAGCGTGCCTCATGAAGTTGAGACGGACGGTGTCATCCGCTTCGAGACGGAGGCAGGCCAAATATACACGCTTCGCAGCGTATAAGATCTCATTAGATGGCGGCGGGTTCCCTATGGACCCGCCGTTTAGTATTTCCTCTGAGAAATGTACCTGCCGGATGGAAGTGTACCTTGCTTATTTTGGGCATATGTACGCCGCATGTTGAAGTGTACCTTTACGCTGGAGGGGGAAATGTGGTCTTGTAGATATAGAAAGCGCTACCAAACAGGAGGGATTGTTCTGGATACCGTATCAGTCAGAGAAACGCGCGCTCCGAGTGTGACCAAGGCGAAGAAGTCCAGGCTGTGGATAGAAGCGGGCAAGAGCTTCAGGAAACACTGGCAGTTCTACTTACTCATTATACCGGCAGTCCTTTATTTCATGATCTTTAAGTACATTCCGATGATGAACGCTGTTATCGCATTCAAGGATTACAGTGTCGTCAAAGGAATCTGGCACAGCCCTTGGGCCGGATTCAAGCATTTCCAACTGTTCTTCAATAACCCGCAATTTTGGATGCTGATGAAGAACACGCTGTTTCTTAGTTTATTTCAAATTGCCATCGGGTTTCCCGTTCCGATTTTGCTCGCTTTGGCACTGAATGAAACCCGGAACGGCATTTTCAAAAGAACGGTTCAACTCGTTACTTATGCGCCTTATTTTATTTCAACGGTTGTCATGGTTTCCATGATTATGCTGCTTCTCTCTCCGAGATTGGGCGTGATCAATATGATTTTGCAAAGCTTTGGCTTAGAATCCATCAACTTTCTCGGCATCCCCGGCATGTTCCGAAGCGTTTATGTGTGGTCAGACGTTTGGCAGGGGGCAGGTTACTCGGCGGTCATCTATTTGGCAGCGCTTGCAGGGGTAGATCCGTCGCTCTACGAAGCGGCCAAGGTCGACGGGGCCTCCAGATTTCAGAAAATCGTTCACATTGATATTCCCGGCATTATGCCGACGGCGGTCATCATTTTAATATTAAGCGTGGGCAACATCATGTCGGTCGGGTTCGAAAAAATTTATTTGCTGCAAAATCCGCTGAACCTCGAAACGTCTGAAATTATCGCTACTTATGTCTATAAGATCGGACTATTGAACGCGAACTTCAGCTTCGCTACGGCGGTCGGCCTTTTCAATTCCGTCATTAACTTGATTCTGCTATTGCTGGTGAATTCCATTGCACGAAGAATTTCCAGTACGAGTCTTTGGTAAAAGAAAGGAGAGGACGCGCCAAATGATCAAGATGGGTCGCGGCATTCGTGAATCGACGGGAGACCGGATTTTCCTAACAGGCGTGTATATCTTTCTGGGGATAGCATTGATCGCCGTTCTTTACCCCTTGGTGTTCATTGTCAGTTCCTCGTTAAGCAGTCCACTGGCGGTTTCGTCGGGGAAGGTGTGGTTATGGCCGGTGGATCTCACACTCGTCGGGTATAAGGTTGTTTTGAGCAATCCGCAAGTGCTGAAAGGGTATGGAAACTCGCTGTTTTACGCTGTGGCCGGCACGATCATTAGCGTCACGCTTACGGTTGTTCTGGCCTATCCGCTCTCGCGAAAAACGTTTTTTGGCCGCAATGCGCTGATGATGTTCATCACGTTTACGATGTTGTTCTCCGGCGGTTTGATTCCGACGTATTTGGTCGTCAAACAGCTTGGGCTGCTCGATACGAGGTGGGCTCTGCTTATTCCGCAAGCGATTTGGGTGTGGCAAATTATTATCGCCAGGACGTTTTTTGCCTCGTCCATTCCGGAGGAGCTGGCGGAAGCGAGCGAAATGGATGGCTGCAGCGATTTGCGCTTTCTGTGGAGCGTTGTGCTTCCTCTGTCCAAACCGATCATCGCCGTGCTGATTTTGATGTATGCGATCGGGCAATGGAACGCTTACTTTGATGCGTTGATTTATTTGAAAACGCAGAGCCTCTATCCCTTGCAGTTGATCCTCCGCAGTATTCTCATCCTGAATTCAGCGGCGTCAAGCAATATTGATGCGGCGGAGCAACTGAGAAGGCAGCAGTTTGCGGATTTGACCAAATATTCGCTGATTGTCATAGCCAGCTTGCCTGTTTTGATGATCTATCCTTTCGTGCAGCGGTATTTTGTTAAAGGGATGCTGATTGGTTCTGTGAAGGGGTAAGTAACGGTAAGTAACAGTCATTAGAGGAGGTGGTGCTGTCAGGGGAGAAATGGATGTATGACGGAGATTGGCCATACGAACTTTGAGCAAACACATGCAGGGGTTACCATTTGACAATGAAAGGGAGAGGGCGCATTTGAAAAAAACAGTTTCAACATTGTGGATAATGCTGCTTACGATCAGCCTGGTTCTCACGGCTTGTACATCCCCAACTGCTTCTGATACGAACACGCCGGCTGCCTCGGATGGGGCAAAATCACAGGGCACGGGCGCTCCGGTAGCAATCAAAATTTTTGCGCAGCAGGATGAAAAAACGGATCTGGCGACAAACAGCTTTTCAAAACTGGCAGAGCAAAAATTTAATATCAAGTTCTCATGGCAGACGGTTCCGTTCGACGGAGCAGCCGAGAAAAGGCAGATTTCACTGGCCAGCGGCGATTATCCGGATCTGTATATGCTGATTCCGTGGGTGGATAAATTTTCGCAAACAGACATCCTGCGTTACTCGCAGCAGGGCGTGATTCTCCCGCTTGACGATCTCATTAACCAGTATGCGCCGAATGTCAAAGCGGCTTTGGACAAATACCCCTACTTTAAGGCCATGAACACCGCACCTGACGGTAAAATTTACGGATTAACGCAATTGGTCGAATGTTACCACTGCTCCTATCCGAATAAAATGTGGATCAATTCGTCCTGGTTGAAGAAGCTGAACCTGACCATGCCCAAAACGCTGGACGATTACAAGAAGGTTCTGGAAGCGTTCAAGACGAAAGACCCGAACGGCAACGGCAAAGCGGATGAGGTGCCCCTCAGCGGTTCCATTGAGGATTTTGGGGTTCATATTATCCCGTACTTTATGAACGGCTACATCTATGACGATGATAAAACGTATCTACTGCTAAACAATGGCAAAGTGGATATAGCTGCTAATAAAGACGAATGGAAACAAGGCCTGCAATTCGTGAAGTCCATGTATGACGGAGGTTTAATCGATAAGGGTGCGTTTACGCAAAATGCAACAGCTTATAAGAAAATCGGCGATAATGCCGATGCACAAATTTTGGGCGCCGGCGCTGCGATGCATCCTTATATTTTCGTAACGGGCGGTTCGGATAACTCCAAAACGTACGATCCCGTTCCACCGCTGACAGGGCCGAACGGCGCTTATGCGACTTATAATTATCCAAGCGATCCGGGAGCGACCTTCGTTCTTACGAATAAAGCAAGTAAGGAGGCGCAAATCGCTGCCATTAAGCTAGTCGATTATATGTTCACACAGGAAGGCCAAATTCGCGGTCACTTCGGCGAGGAGGGAAAAGACTGGAGAAAACCGAAGGATGGCGATTCTCCTGTTGAGAAGTCAGCGACTCCTATTCTGGCAACGATTCCGACGCCGACAGGGGAAGCTCCGCATAACTCGTCGTGGGGCGCGATGGCACAGTATTTCCAACCGAAGGCGTTCAGGGACGGCTGGGTTGCCGCTACCGATATTTATGACACAACAGGCTACGAGCGCAGATTGCAGGAAGCGACGCATCTCTACGACGGCAAGCAGCCCAAAGACGTGTTCCCGCACTGGGCGATCTGGATCGATCCGTCCACAGCGGACGAAGCGGCCATGCTCAAGACGAACATTAAGAATTACATCGATCAGAATTCGCTGCAGTTCGTCACGGGTGCCAAAGATTTGAACAAGGATTGGGATGCCTATGTAGCCGGTTTAAATAAATTAAATCTAAAACGTTACATGGAAATTATGCAGCAATCCTACGATAAATCGTTCAAAAAATAACGGAGCAAGCGGCGTTGATCCTGTACGGCCCCGGGCGGTCGTACAGGATCTTCTGCGCTGCCTTCGCCATAACCAGGGGAGCGGATAGCCATGATTGCAAGCGAACAAGCGAAACGGCATCCTATTTGCTATGAGAAGCCGGCGCCGGATTTTTTTGAGGGCGCATTGATGGGGAACGGCGGTTTAGGCGCCGTTGTCACAACACGTCCGGATGCGGTTGTCATCCATTATGGACATAACAATGTGTGGGACATCCGAATCGCAGAGGATAATCAAGACAAGATCGGGACGTTTCAAGATGTCCTCACTCAATTGAAGCAGATTCCGAAAGAGCTGGGCTCGTTTCAAGAGAACGAGTGGTATCGCGAATATTGCGACATGACACAGGAAAACTATCGCAAGCCGTACCCCCGCCCTATGCCATGCGGCTCCTTGCTGCTTGGTTATGACAGGCGCAAAGCGGAAGTGCTGGGTCATAAAATCCATACACACAATGGCCTTTGTGAGGTGTATTTCAAGCTTGAAGGCGGCTATGCGACGCTGCAATTGTTCATAGAGCCCGAGGCCGATCGGATGTGGCTGAAGCTCGTTTCGCCGGAAGGCGCCGCATCCGGACTGTTCGACAGAGTGAAGCTCATCCCCGATCCCGATACACCGAAGGAGCTGCCGCTTGCTCAGATGGCTGCAGATGCCGAGCTGAGGCAGCTTGGCTTCAGGCAGATCCTCCCTTTTATGCCTGACGGCAAAGAGCGTCATCCCAAGGATAGAGCGTTCCGCCTGGATGTTCGGCTAGCCGAGGGAATAGAGGCAGCGGATAGTAAAGGCGGGGTGCAGGCAAAGCTGCTCCAGTCCGCTCCGTTCCTTGCTTGTGTGGAGCTGACGGAAGGTGCGGACGGTGGGGTCGCTGGGGTCGTGGCAGGGCTGCAGCAGATGGAGGCTCCTACAGAGCATAGGATGGCCGCTGCTTTCACGGTTTGCGAGCAGAATTGGGAATCCTATTGGAACTGCTCCGGCGTGAGCCTCGGCGATGAATTCCTGGAACGGATATGGTATTGGAATTTATACTTCTACCACTGCTCGGTCAAACCCGAAGCCACCTGTCCCGGCTTGTTTGCGAATTGGAGCTACCGCTCCATCGGCTCGGAATGGCATGGCGACTATCATATGAATTACAATACGCAGCAGCCGTTTTGGCTTGCTTTCTCCAGCAATCATGTCGATAAGCATCTGGCTTACGTTAACATGGTCGATCATATTTTGCCGGTAAGCCGCAAATGGGCGAGCGAATATTACGGCATGCGGGGAGCTTATTATCCGCACTCCGCGTATCCGGTTGAAATGAATATGATGCCCTATCCCGTGCCGCACTGGGGCTGGGAAGTATGCGAAACGCCATGGACCGTGCAAAGCCTCTGGTGGCATTATCTGTATACGATGGACCGGGACTTTCTGGCGGAGCGAGCTTTTGGGCCGATCAAAGAAGCCGTGCTTTTTCTCGTCGATTACATGATAAGACCGGATACGCACGGCGAGGCGTGGGGGGATGACCGGTATCATATTTTCCCGACGGTCGTTCCCGAACTGTATGAATTGACGCCGGGCTTTACCAAAAATTACGATTGCCTCGTCGATCTGACGCTGACCAAATTCGTGTTTCATGCTTATGGGGCGGCTTGTGAGACGCTCGGAATTGAGCAGGAAGAGGAGGAGCTGCTGGGCAGTGTTCAGGAGATTTTGAGCAAATTCCCGGAATATGCAAGGGCTGAATCCCAGCGAGGTCCTGTATTTGTGTCCGTTCCCGGAGAGGATGCCGAGGTCGTCTATAACACGCCTAACGGCATTATGACAATTTTTCCGGGCGAGGAGCATGGACTTCATTCAGCGGAAGACCAGTACCAGATCGCGCTCAATTCTTATCTGAATCATCGGAACGAAGGCGGCAACGAGCTTGTTTTTTACCATCTGGCCGGAGCCCGTTTAGGGCGCTTGGATCTGGAAAAATTCAAACGGCAAATCGCCTACTGCCTGCTCCCTAACGGTACGTGCACCGACCGTGTTCTGTTGTCCGGCGGGCGGTACAGCGATACGCTGAGCTTTGATTTTATGAGCAGAGTCGGTATTTGGTTCGAGAACTTCGCGCTGCCGGTTGTTATTAACGAATGCCTGCTCCAGAGCTATAACGGCATCCTCCGGCTGTTCCCGAACTGGCCCGGCGAGCAAAAAGCCGAATTTGCCACGTTGCGGGCAGTTGGGGCTTTTCTGGTAAGCGCATCATTTGCCGCCGGCGAAGTGCAGTGGGTGGATATTGTAAGCGAAGCCGGTACTGAGCTGAAGGTGTACAATCCGTGGAAGCACGGGGCCGTGTGCAAGCAAGCTGCCGGCGAAGTGACCGTCCATGATGCGGTGGTGCGGCTGTCTACCTCCCCAGGGGAGAGAATCCGGCTGGTCAAGGCCGGTGCTCAAGTGGCCGCCGGTTGAGTTTGCGGCGAGTTCACGGAAGTTCACTGGGATGTGGAGCGGTGGAGGGAACTATGGTCCGTTATTTTGGCAGAAAGGAGTGAATGGGATAATTAGTGGGAACAATAATCCGCTATTTCCCCGTTTCGCCCGAAATTTGGCTGTTTTGGGGGGAATAAGGCCCTGGAGTTCCCACTAACTGTTGAAATCGACGATTTTCATCGAATAGCGGCCTGAAGTTCCCTTTCGCGCATGAAGTACGACCACATGTTTGTCTGTCGGCAAAATGAAAGGCTGTCCCCAGTCATTTCTACGACTTGTGGGACAGCCTTCCGAACAACTATGCTTCTGTAGTCAAAGTATGGGGAAAATTCCCTATAATTTGATTGCAGAAGCTTGCCAGATCCTTTTAACAGGAAGGCTGGACCTCCCACTATTTGAGTCGATTTCATGTGAATGCTCGGAATCCGGTCAAATTAGCGGGAGGTTTGCAACTAATTCAAGGCCATCATTCGAGCCATAGAGTAGGAGATTTATTCTAGCAGCAATTTTCCCTTTAGCTTGCCTCGCCTTCTTCGTAAAAGCTGCCTCTCTAACCTTTTATACCGCTAAAAGTAATTCCGTTAATAAACGTTTTCTGTAGAAAAAAGAAAAGGATAATAACCGGTACGGTCATCATGGTGGATACGGCCATTAACATGCCCCATTCGGAGCCTTTTTGACTCTGGAATTGCTGCAATCCGAGCGAGACCGTATAGGACGGCTCATTGGTTAAATAAAGCAGGGGACCAATGAAATCGGTCCAACTTCCCATAAATTGAAACAGTGCCACAGCTAAGACGGCTGACTTGGCTAACGGAAACATGATCTGCAGATAAATGCGGAACTCGCTGGCTCCATCGATTCGGGCCGCTTCGCGAAGGGCATCGGGCAGGCCAAGGAAAAATTGCCGCAATAAGAAAATGTAAAACGGCACTCCGAAAAATTGGGGAACAATGAGCGGGAGCGATGTTCCAACCCAGCCCAGCTTCGTAAACAATAGGAAAAGGGGAATCATCGTGACTTGTCCGGGAATCATCATAACGGCGAGGGTGACGAAGAACATCACGCCACGGCCTCGCCACTCCAACTTGGCGAAACTGTATGCAACCAAAGGACAGGAGATGATAACACCGATCGTACTTGCGATGGTAATAATCGCCGTATTTTTTAAATAGGTCCAAAAAGAAATGTACTCTACCGCCCGGGAATAGTTGCTCCACTGAAAAGGATGCGGTATCCATTCCGGAGGGAATGTAAAAATTTGCGTAAGCGGCTTCAGAGACGTTGAGACCAGCCAGATAAACGGAATAATGAAAAAGAATGAAGCAATAAGCAAGCATAAATGAGCTAAAGTTCGGTTAATTCTTTTAACAGCGATAGGATTCATTCCGTTATTGCCTCCTTTATTTTCCTTGATAATGAACCCAGCGTTTGGACGACACGAAAATCAACGCCGTTAGTGCCATGACGATAACAAACAAGATCCATGCCATGGCGGAAGCATAGCCCATTTTGAAATATTTGAATCCGTTCTCATATAAATACATGACGTAAAATGTCATGGAATTTGCAGGAGTTCCTTGGCCTTTGGTCATTGTGTAAGGGAGGGTGAATTGTTGAAAAGCACCGATCGTTCCCATAACCAGATTGTAGAAAATAACAGGAGTTAGTAATGGCAGCGTAACGGTTTTCGTTTTCTGAAACCAATTGGCGCCATCGATTTCCGCAGCTTCGTAATACTCATCGGGGATGTCCCCTAATCCAGCGAGGTAGATAACGACAGCATGGCCGATTCCCCAAAGCGACATCAGGATAAGGGAGGGTTTGGACCACGCTTCGCCACCCAGCCAAGGGGGCCCATCGATACCGATGCTTGCCAGCATGCCATTCACTAAACCGAAATTTGGGTGCAGCAGCCACATCCATAGAACGGCCAAAGCCACTTGCGGCACAAGGGTGGGCAAGAAGAAGATCGTTCTGTACACAGCCATCCCTTTGATTTTCATATTCAACATCATCGCGAGCGCCACACCGAAAAATATGCTTAAAGGAACAAAAAATACGGCGAAATAGATCGTGTTGTAGATGGATTTCCAAAACAAAGGATCGTTAAAAAGATCTTTATAATTACCCAAACCGACAAATTCACCAGGCTGAAGGATGCTGTAAGTGGTGAAGCTGAAGTAGACGGATGCGAACATTGGAATTGCATAAAAACAAATGAGACCCAGAGCCCAAGGTGAAGCGAAGAGCCACCCAATCAAGCTTGATGTGCGAAAAGATCTTTGTTTTCTTCTTGCTGTTGCTTGACCTAACACATGAACAGAATTAGTTAACTTTGCCATGTATATCCTCCTTCCGAATATAAAACGCCAATAGGCAAGGAGAGAGGGACTCTCCCTGCCTGCGGAGCATCTTATTTATTATATTTCTCTAACGCTTTATTGACGGTTTCTGTTACTTTATCGAGATTTTCTTTAGGGGTGCCGTTGCTGCGAGTGGCTTTTTCTGTTGCGGAAGCTAATTCATTCCAGAGCAGCTGTCCTTCAGGAATAACCGGACGGTTGTGTGATTTCGGAAGAATATTAACGAATTCTTTCATGATTGGATCGTCCTTGTACCCGAACTTGGCGTTAACCGAATCGATGACCGACATTCCCGACTGGGAGTTCAGCAAGTATTGCCCTTCTTCTTTACCTAAAAATTCAAGGAACTTCCAAGCCGGTTCTACGTTTTTGGCGCCTTTAGGGATAATTAATGACATACCGCCGGACCATGTTGTGAAGTTGGAGCCTGTAGGTGTCGGGATCGGTGTAACGCCATAATTCAGGTTCGGTTTAAATTTTTTGATACCCGCTACCGTCCAGTTTCCGCTAATTTTCATACTGATTTGCCCGGCAATGAATGGGTCCATTTCATCGGTGCCTGCTGCGCTTGTGAATCCTGCAATGTCTTCTACATTGTATTTCTTACCGAAATCGGTCATCCACTGAAGCGCATCTACGACTTTAGGATCATTCGCCGTGATTTTTC
The DNA here is from genome assembly GCF_058789495.1 of Paenibacillus sp. FW126-R14. NCBI lineage: Bacteria > Bacillati > Bacillota > Bacilli > Caryophanales > Paenibacillaceae > Paenibacillus > Paenibacillus sp. FW126-R14. The sequence goes on from NZ_JBYTBS010000047.1 coordinate 53,518, forward strand.
CGGTTGCTTTATCCTGGAAATCCCCTCCGAACGACCATCCCCAGCCGTACAGCCACCCTTGTGAATACCATGGAATAAAACCGATCCGTTTGAAACGTTTTCCTTCTTTAATCGTCAGCTTCTGAGCGGCAGCTTCGAGCTCGGCAATCGATTTGGGCGGATTGTTCGGATCGAGTCCCACTTCTTTGAAATGATCTTTATTGTAAAAGAGCAGGCGGGAGTCCGTTCCGAGCGGAATGGCATATAATTTGCCTTTATAACTGGACTCGTCCCATGCAAAAGGATAGTACGAATCCTTGTTAATTCCAGCCGCTGCCGCCATTGCGGACAGGTCAGTCAATGAATCCTGCGCAGCCCAAGAGCCGACCTTAAAGCGATCGAAATAGGCAATGTCGGGCGGATTGCCGCCTGCGACCGAAGTAAGCAGCTTCTGATCGGCGCCTTCGCTGGATTCTGTATATACCAATTTGATTTTGATCGTAGGATTTTTCGCTTCAAATGCCTTTACGACGTTATTCATATTATCCAAATCAATGGAGGTAAGACCATGCCACATCGTGACAGTGGAAACGCCGCCTTGTGCGCCTTTAGCTTCTGAGGTTGCTTTGGTTGACGGAGCGGCTGAAGGATTAGTCGAAGTAGAACCACCCGTAGTTTGAGTCGATGAGCAAGCGGTTGCAAGTACTGAAATAGTAACAACGGATACCAGTGTTGGAAATGCGAGTTTTTTAGATTTTCTCATGCATAAATCCCCCTTAAGGTTGGTTTTGTTATTTCAACTTGCCGTCCTGAAAACTCATTTCACCTTCTATCAAGTTCCGATGTGCAGGAGACGAAAAGGAGTAGGATGACGAACTCAATTATGTATGCGTTTACATTGAAGTTGACTATAAAGGATGTGCAGCTTTCAACGATTGATTCTTCTTGATTCGCTACTGCGTGTGTACCGAGAAGATTCACCTCTTTTTCAAAAAAATAGTATATCTAGATATACTAAGTATATTAATGCGTCAAACATACCATGTCAACTTCAATATCGCGACATCTATGCTCCTAAAATTGCTTAATTTCTGACGTTTTGCGCCGGGAAAATGGCCTTTCCGGTGAGGACAAAACAAAAAACCATGAGTGCAACCCATGGTTTTTCAATCGCTGTTCAGTTACCGTTTTACCAGTTATTCCTTCACGACCAATCGATGCTCGATAATCCTCTGCTCAGGGACAGCTTCTCCGATCAGCTGTGAGGCGAGCAAGTCCACTGCTTCTTCGCCCATGCGCTTCTCATCTTGTTGAATGTGAGTGAATATCGGCTTCCCCAGGTAATCATTGAGTGAATCAAAACAGACGATATCGTATTCGTCCAGTGATTTTCCAAGCGAGTGGATGACCTGAGTCAGCATGGTTGCGACCAGAAATTCCGAGACAACAAACGCCTTCACATCAGGGTATTTTTCCAAAAAATGTTCTATGGCCTTTTTGTCATTTTCAATTTCGCTTCCGTCCAGGTTCTTGGGAAGAATCCCTTTCAAATTCGTCAAGCAATAGTCCTGATTTAACTTCAATCCTTCTTGGGTAAAGGCCAACGTATATCCGAGCAGCCTTTCCTCCAAGGTTGACGTGTTTTCCTCAGGCGGAGACAAGTAGGCGATTTTATCGTGGCCCCTCCCGATCAGATGAAGCGTAAGATCCTGGGCGGCTTTCTTATTGTCCGTGTAGACGGAGCAAACCGGGATTCCTTTTAAATATCTGTCGACTAATACAACCGGAAACTTGTCCAAGACGAGGCGAAGCAGCTCAGCATTATAATGTTCGCCATGGATGGGAGTCACGATTAATCCTTTGATGCCTAGACTTACAAGCAATTGGATAGCACGTTTTTCTTCGTCCCTGCTCCCACGAGAACGCTTGATGATCAGATCGTATTTGAGCTCAGCGCTCTGCTTTTCAATCGATCGAAGCAGCTGCAGGCCGAATTCGTCGGAAAAATTAGAAATAATGAACCCGATGAGCGGTCTTTCTTTATCATCGAATACGAGACGGGGGCTTTCTTCCGACTGACGTTTGTGATCCAATCCATCTCTGACGCCATGTGCCACAAATGACCCTTTTCCTTGAATGCGTTTGATGATCCCTGCTTCGGCCAACTTCTCCAGCGCTTTTTTGGATGTGATTCGGCTGACGCCAAACCGTTCGGCCAATTCTTTCTCGGAGGATACGCGATCTCCTGCCTTCATCTGCCCCTCATTAATTTCGTGAAGGATATGGTTATAAAGCTGTTCGTATAAATGCCCTTCCATCCGATTCACCCTAACTTGTTGTTGATATACTAAGTATATATTTATATGTATGTTTTTCAATAGTTACCTGAACGTAACTAACTTTACTGAAGCCCAAAAAGGCTGCCCCTCTGTCATCTACGATGACTATTGGGACGGCCTTTTGTGCGCTTGGCAGCGCAATGGACTAATGAGTGAAAGTCTCTAGTACACCGCGAGGTGGCGGAAGTACATAGCT
>NZ_JBYTBS010000048.1:0-55835 GCF_058789495.1 Paenibacillus sp. FW126-R14
ATTAATAGAGTACTTTAGTGCAAATTAAATTATTAAAAAGGAAAAATACATTGAATAAATCTAATATTACAATTGGAATTAACTTTAATCTGTTTAGGTTTGATTATGGTTTATCAGAATAATTTTGCTATTTCCTGGTCTACAGGGCTTATAATTCTGGTAGGCTTAGTTTTCTTATTTAGATCCTTTAGGAGGGATAAAAAGCAGTCCCTTTCAGCTAATATTTCAGTACCACAATTTTCCATCGTATATCCTCCAAGTCCGTTCATTAAACAAGATAAATCTGAAAATGGGCAGAATACGCTAATGAATACACTTCCTTTACCTGGACAGATACAGGATATCGGCTACTGGAGTTGATGTTAGAGGACCGAATAAGGATGACTTCCCACAAAATTACAAAGATCTTTTAAAGTAGCGGCAACCTGAATTTAAGGCTGCCGTTTTCTCAACTACCGGGCAGTTTCGCGTAATATCGTTGTCTTAAATTTCTACTTGAACCTTACGTGACGTAATGATTTATAATCAACGTAACAGCAGGATGAAACGCGGGCTAACGCCCAAAAAATCGAACAAAATAAATCGAAATCAAAGGAGAAACGGACATGAGAAAACTTGTATTGTTCATGCATGTGTCGCTGGACGGGTATGCGTCGGATTCGAACGGAGGACTCGATTGGATTCCGTACAATGAGGAATTAGAGAAATACGCCGAGGAAATCGTAGCCGAAGTTGGAGCTCCCGTTTATGGACGCACGACGTATCGGATGATGGAGAGCTACTGGCCCACGATGCTGGACAATCCGAATGCGTCGAGACACGATATCGAGCATGCCAAATGGCTGCAGGATGTTAAGAAGATTGTCATTTCCAGGACGATGGACAAGGTGGAATGGAACAATACGATGCTGATTAAGGACAATATCGTCGAGGAAATGAAGGCACTCAAGGAGCAGCCTGGCAAAAATCTCGTCATCTTTGGCAGCCCGGGAGCGGCGAAGACGCTGCTTGAGCTCGGCTTGATCGACGAATTCCTGCTTACAATTTGTCCGGTGATCCTTGGCGACGGAAAATCGGTATTCGACGGCGGCGAGAAAATCAGGCTCAAGCTGCTGTCCAGCCGAACGCTCAAGTCGGGCATTATCGCGACTCGCTATGAGTTGGAGAAATGAAATGAAATGAAAGAATTCAGGGATTTTCAAATGAAAATACTTGAAGCTGGTTGGACCTCATTTGACATGAGTTGATTACTGAAAACTTTAGTTCAATCAAAAATAGGGAGCAAAATGCCGCGGCAGTTGCTCCCTGTTTCATTCAATAAAAGGGATTATAGCAGAGAAGTTTGTAATGAGCATAAGGATAAATTACTTATATTCTTATCTTGGGCAATCACACGATATATTACAAAAGTCAGCGAATCCAACAGTTACAAGCTTTACTAAAGGTAGCGTAAAGTGCTTTCACATCACATCAATTACCAACGTGGCGACAAGAAAAAGTGCCATCGCCGCGCCTTTGGCTATGCCTATCACGCGTTTGCCAGGGCCGGTTTTCTTCCAGACATACCAGAAATACAACCATATGCCTGTGGTGAGAATTGCGATTTCAAGCGTCAAGCTGGCCGCTGGTATCGTCCACAACCCTAGCCCCATAAGCGGAAGATTGCCCAGATTGCCAGGAAGAACAGGCAGGTCCTGACGATGGACAATCCAATCCAACAGCCAGTGGCTAAAAGTGACCAGACCAAGAATCACTCCCGTCCTAGTACCCCATCGGATTCCGGCCAGCAAAGCGGCCAAAAGCGCAATTACTATGGCGCTGACGAGGGCGTGTGAATAGAAGGCTGTGATGAATGCCCCTCCGTAGCCTTCGCCTTCCAACGACTCGAGGCCCAACGCAGATAAGGGCAGAAAGAGCACATCATATAATTGCGTACCGACGATCAGGGCCCACAGCGGAACCTCGGGAGCTCTGGCCTTCATAGCTGCGGCTATGCCAAAATGTCCGGCAAACATGAGAACTCTCCTCTCATTAAATGAACTGGATTTAGGTGATAACAAACTATACAACGAGACACAAAACTAATATAGTTAGTTTTTGGATAAACTAATCATATTAGTTTTTGCAATTAACGTCAAGTTAAAAATTGTTATATCCTTCAATTGATAAACTACTTGTTATCGTAGATAGCAAGTATTCGCTAGTTGTTGCTTCGTTCCATGAGAGCAAGATCTTTGCGTGATGGTGCTAAATCTGATTTGAAAGGCAAAAAGCGTCACCGGAGAAATCCGGTGGCGCTTTTATCTTTACCAGAAACGGCATCATTTTTCTTGTTATCCATTTAGCACTCATTCTTTTCATTTTGAATCTACAGGACTGATGCGTAATAAATTCCGAGAAAATTAGTAAGTTAAATAATACACTTTTTTCAGGAAGAATTTCCACTCTTTTGGATTACGGTCAAAGATATAATAGGTTTGAAGTGAATTTACCGAAGGATATAAAGATCAATGGAATTGGAGGTTGTTATGTTCTAGCATGCTTCTGTAAGTTGTTCGTTTAATTGCTTTATCTGGAAAGTGGAAAGTGAATATGGAGAATGTAAGGAGGAATAGGTCGAATGCTGAAAAAATTCGTTTGTTCTACCCTAGCAGCCATGATGGCTGTATCAGGCCTCATTGGCGCGTCGGAAACCGCTCATGGGGAAACCTCGGGTGATCCTTCGAGCACAGTTCCGCTCAAGGCATGGTATACCAAGCCTGCAACCAGCTGGGAATCGGAAGCGCTTCCATTGGGGAATGGGTTTATGGGAGCCATGGTATTTGGCGGCGCTGAGAAGGATCAAATTCTCATTAATGAAAAGTCACTTTGGTCTGGAGGTCCCGGTGCCAACGCCGCTTATAACGGCGGTCATAAAGATACTGCGGAGTATAAGCATGATAATTTGCAGAAGGCCAGGAAACAACTCCAAGATTTGATGACGGAATTTTCAAAAGGAACTCCGCCATACAAGGATGCGAATGGCAATGTCATAGCACGCAATTATAGCAATCCTAGCTCGCTTACGAGTCTAATTAACGGCGTCGAGTCAACGGAAACAGGCGGACTTATCGGCACGAAGAAAAATTTTGGATCCTATCAGGAGCTAGGCTCCATCTGGTTACAGGATCTCAAAACGGCTAAGCCGTCCATAACGAGGATATATACCGCGCAAAATAACACCAAAAACTCGAGTGAGACCATTGAAAAGCTGTTCGACGGCAATACGAGCACCAAATACTTTGCTGATGGTTATGCCGGAGCCTCCGAATATGTGATTGAATGGGATTATTCCAAAGCCTTTACAACCAAATCCTATTCCTTGACGACAGGAAATGATACGCAAGGCAGAGATCCGAAAGACTGGACACTATCCGCTTCCAATGACGGCGTCAACTATGAGACGATCGCTTCAGTTACCAACTTTGTGAATGCGGGACGAAATCAAACGAAGACGTTTGAGCTGGACAAACCTGGTTCATATAAATATTTTAAACTTAAAGTTACGGCATTGTACGGAAGCAATCAAGCACTTCAAATGTCAGAGTTCACAATGGTTGACGATAGTTCCGTTTCCCCCGACCAAGCGGTTACGAACTACAAGCGGGAGCTCGATTTGAATAATGGTATGGCTCGTGTATCTTATCAACAAGGCGATGTACTTATGAAAAAGGAGTATTTTGTCAACTATCCCGACAATGTGATGGCCATTCGCTTGTCTTCTACCGGTTCTGGGAAGCTGAGCCAGTTTGTGAGCGTGTCATCAGCCCAAACCAAGAAGAGCATTTCATCTGCAGGAGATACGATAACCATGACGGGCTGGCCGAGTGACCATGATAAGGCAGGCGCAGCCACGAATTTTGACAATACCTTACACTTTGCACAGCAAATCAAAGTTATCCCTACCGGTGGAAAAGCAGTTGCCATGAACAACGGAATACAAGTGGAAAACGCAGATTCGATCCTGATTCTGATGGCGGCAGGAACCAATTATCAGCAGTCCATGGACGACCAGTTTAAATATTTTACCGGTAAGGATCCTCTTCTCGCAGTTAGCTCCAGACTGGCGGCAGCAGCAGAGAAAGGCTTCGATCAACTGCTTGATAGACATGTCAGCGATTATCAGCATCTGTTCGATCGCGTAAAGCTAAACCTAATGAATGTACCATTCCCCAACAAGCCGACAGATCAATTGCTGGCTGGATACGCCAGGTCTAACACTTCGTATGAGGACCGATATCTGGAACAGCTATACTATCAGTTTGGAAGATACTTGTTAATCTCATCGTCAAGAGAAGGATCCTTGCCAGCGAATTTGCAAGGCATTTGGGCGAGCGGCACGAATCCTCCTTGGAGCTCGGATTATCATGCCAATATTAACCTGCAGATGAATTACTGGCTCGCCGAGCAAACCAACCTTTCAGAAAGCCATATGCCTATGATTGAATATATTAAAAGTTTGGTTCCTAGAGGAAGCATAAGCGCACAGCACGGTTATGTCACACCGGCGGGCGGTCCGGTTAGAGGCTGGACTACGCACCATGAGAACAATATCTGGGGAAATACCGCTCCGGCAACAAGCAGTGCATTTTTCTCGCCGGAAGACGGAGCATGGTTAGCCATGCATATTTGGGAGCATTATCTATTTACTTTGGATGAAGATTTTTTGAGGGACAATTATGATATTCTGCTAGGCGCCGCTTTATTTTGGGTAGATACGTTATGGGAGGACACGCGCGACGGCACATTGGTTGCGAATCCGTCCTATTCGCCTGAGCATGGCGCATATTCGTTAGGCGCTACTGAAGTCCAAAGCGTGGTATGGGGAATTTTTGACGATGTGATCAAGGCAAGCAATGTTTTGAACATCAGCAGTTCGGAGCTAAATGAAATCAAACAAGCGCAGTCTCGCCTTGCAGGTCCGAAGATTGGGCTGGGCGGACAGTTTATGGAATGGAAAGACGAAGTCGCGATGGATATCACGGGAGACAACGGTCACCGTCATACGAACCAGCTGTTCGGGCTTCATCCGGGTAATCAAATTGTTGCGGGACGCAGCGAACAGGAAAATAAGTATGTGGAGGCAATGAAAGTTACGCTCAATACCCGTGGCGACGGTGCTACAGGATGGAGCAAAGCGTGGAAGCTGAATTTCTGGGCTCGTTTGCGAGACGGCGATCGTGCGCAGAAGCTGCTCAAGGAGCTTCTTTACGAATCAACGCTAAGTAATTTGTTCGATACACATCCGCCATTCCAGATTGACGGCAACTTCGGAGCAACAGCAGGTATGACTGAGATGCTGCTGCAAAGCCAGGGCGGAGGCATAGAATTGCTGCCTGCGCTTCCTTCAAAATGGAACACGGGCAGCGTATCCGGACTGAAGGCAAGAGGCAATGTAGAGGTCGATATGGCTTGGGAGAAGTCTAATCTTAAATCCGCGGTCTTAAAGACCGGAAGTACGGGTTTGATTACAGTTAAAGGGCCTAATTTAAGTACGGCTACTGTGAAAAATGGCAGTCAGTCTGTTGATTTTACGATCTTGGACAGCAATACCATTGTCCTTCAGGCCCAAAAAGGGGCTGTGTACACTTTCAGCGACATTCAAGAATCTGCCATTTCGCATAATCCGTATGGGGTCATGAATGCGGTTGACGCGGATTTCCTCTACGGAAATATCACTAAGAGCGCTGTTGTTCTACAAGATGCAGCTGTTGGCGATTATGCCATGTTTAAAAACGTTCAATTCGGAGAAGGCGGTGCAGATAGAGTTGTTATCCAGGTTGCCTCCACCAAGACAACTCCTGAGGAGTTGGGCAAAGTTGAGCTGCGGCTGGATAAACCGGACGGAGACGCAGTTGCCAGTATTCTTGTTGAAAATACGGGTAATTTGAACGTCTATAAAGCTTTGTCTGCGGACTTGTCTGCAAAAGTGAGCGGCACACATGACCTATTTATTTCATTTACGCGTCCAAGCAACCTGAGATCATTGCAATTCTTTACGGGGCCGGCATCCGGCCAGATTACAGGTATCAATGTATTAGGCAATACACTTGTTTCTTTGCCTGCAACGGGCAGGAGGGATGTAGTCTACACAGCATCCGTACTCTATTCCGATGGCACTATTCAAACGGGCAGCAAACAAGTGAAATGGAGCTTGGGAGGTAGCTACTCGGGAGTTAAGCTTAGCAATGACGGCATTCTTTCGATTAAAGAAGGTGCTGAAACACAGGATATTACAGTCATTGCTGCTTCAATTCAGGATCCGAGCAAATCCAAACAACTTCAGGTGCGGATTGTGAAGGGAAGCATCCAAAATCTCAAGCTTAGAGGGATCGATCGAAATGGCGAATCGGCCGGTACTAACAGCAATGGGAAAATGACATTCTCCAACGATTGGGTGGAATTTGTAAGCTCGAATGGCTGGCTGAAATTCAGTAATGTCAATCTGAAGGATGGCCTGCAGAATGTTGCCGTTGGTTATGCTTCTCCTTCCGAAGGAACAAGAGAGATGCAAATCCGGGTAGCCGATCCTGGTGTTGGCACCGTTGCATCAGCCACAACCGTCGCTTCTTTAAATACGAGTGCGTCTACTGGCGGATGGATGAATCTCTCGGAAGTGAGCACCTCCAAGGTACAAGAAGCGAAAGGTACAAAAGATGTCTACTTGTTCTGGCCGCAAGGCAACTTTAACCTTTCCTACGCAACATTAGGTGTGCTGCAGGCAAATGAGATATCCACAGTTTATCGTAATGTGTATTTCGATATTACTCCTGCGGATGCTTTGGTTACGATAAATGACGCAGAAGGATACTTATACAGCCCGAGCACGGATGGAACAACATACAAGCTCCCAGCTGGCGGAGCATATATCTACAATGTTAGCAAGCCGGGGTATACGCCACAAACCGGAAGCTTCGAAGCGACGAAAGATCAAACGATTGCGGTCCATTTGGTTTCGGGCGGGGCTGACTTGAGCGGAACGCATACAGGAACCAACGGGCAGCAATTCGATCTGACCTATAGTTTGAACAACGTGCAAGATGAAGTAAAAGCACAGGACATTACTATTTCCTATGATCCAAATCAATTGGAATTGATTGCGCCACCAGTCTCTATGGATGATCAAAGAGTCATTGTTGCCGGCTACAATAGGACAGCTGGATCCGTACGTATTCTTCTTGCCCATTTGAATGCTGCTGATCCGCAACAGATGGACGGTCTATTGAAGCTAAGCTTCCGAGTAAAAGATTCGGCCACGGCTGGAATTACTACCATTGCCATCAGTAAGCTGATAACAGCGAACAAATCAGGTGATGAGTCGACACGCAGCGGATCTTCACATGAGGTTCAAATCAGTGTGATTGACAAATCGGTACTGAGCAATCTGATTACTGAAGCACAAGGGGTTCATAACAACGCTGTTGAGGGCGGTATGGCGGGGCAGTATCCGGCAGGCTCCAAAGCCTTACTGCAAGCAGCGATTCATGAAGCCCAAGGCGTATTAGATAACACAGCGGCCACTCAGCAACAAATCGAGCAAGCAGTTAGCGCACTCCGAGCAGCTATGCAAACGTTTATCGATTCGGTTATTCAAAGTGAGCCTGGCGACATGAATGGAGACGGTCGAATTTCTATTGGCGATTTGGCAATCATTGCTGCGGCTTACGGCAAGACCTCCGATGATCCAGACTGGTCTAATTACAAAAAATATGATCTAAACAACGACGGCAGGATTGACATTGAGGATCTTGTTGTGATTGCTAGGAAAATATTGAATTAGAACAGCAGACTTAACGTAGAGGCGAGCAATCTTCGAATGTAATAAAATCAATACGTTTACAAATTAATTGGCCAGTCGTCGGAATGTATCCGTTGACTGGCTTATTTGTTTTGATTCCGTATATTTTTTTTGAAAAGGCATATTGAACCGAGTCAGGTTATGTTGTAAGATTGGGTTAAGCGCTTAACTAAATTATGGTTGATCTGGTCAATATTATCCAATCACGGACATCAATATTGTCCAACTGAGATTCAGCAGCATCACCACAAAACTATTATGATGAGTGAAGCATCATTGGAGGAGCAGTTTATGAAGCCTTTGGATACGATATATGTAGTATTTAAAACGCACGTTGACCTCGGTTTTACCGACTTGCCGAGCAACATTGTCAAGCAGTACACGCAGGATATGGCAAAAGACGTTTTGACGATCTGTGAAGGCACGAAGCATTTTGAGCCCGGACACCGCTTTGTATGGACGGTTCCTTCATGGGTGCTGGACGAGACGCTGATCCATGCCGAGGAAGGCATTCGGGAGCGGATCGAGCAATTGGTTGTGGACGGGCAGCTAAGCTGGCACGGTCTTCCTTTTACGACGCATACGGAGTTTTGCGGACTGGAAGAATGGATTCGTGGCCTCTACATGTCGGCGCGCCTCGGCAAGAAGTTCGGCAAGAAGGTTATTTCCGCCAAAATGACGGACGTGCCCGGCCACACCTGGATGCTGCCGTCGCTGCTCAAAGGCGCGGGCATCGAGTTTCTGCACATTGGAGTCAACGCTTGCTCGCAGCCTGTCGAGGTACCGCGACTGTTCAATTGGGAAGGGCCGGACGGCAAACAGGTGCTGACCTTCTACTCCAAAGGCGAGTACGGCACAAGTCTGCTGCCACCGGACGACTGGGAGTACCCGGTCTGGATGGCGCTGCTGCAGACACATGACAACATCGGGCCGCAGGACAGCAAGGTCGTTACCGAATTGCTTGAAACCGTGAAGGCGTCGTATCCGAATACGCGTGTGGTCATCGGCACGATGGACGACTTTGCCGCGGATTTCCTGAGCAGAGGCTACACGGACATCCCGGTCGTGCGCAAGGATTTGGCGGACACGTGGATTCACGGAATCGGCTCGTATCCGCAGGAAGTGTCCGAGGTTCAAAGCTTGCGCAGCGAGACCACGACGCTGGAGACCATGGCTGCGCTGCAGCAGTGGGAGCAGGGCGAAGCGACAGGCGCATACGGCGCGGATATCGACAAGGCGTACCGCGAATCGCTGCTGTTCGGTGAGCATACGTGGGGCCATGACGTGAAACTGCTGCTGATTCCGGGACGGAACAGCATGCGGGCGTTTACGAAGGAAGAGATTGCACGGGACAGGGAAGCGTTCCCCGAAACTTATGATAAGATAGAGCTTTCTTGGGATGAGAAGCGCGCTTACGTGAAAAAGGCCCGGGCGGCTGCCGAGCGGATCACGCCTTACCAAAGTGTCGACGAACAGGGGGAATCCCCGGTCATCGGGATTTTCAACCCGTCGCCTTGGGCAAGACCGAACGAGCTGGTTCACCTCGACAATGTGTCCGGCGGTCGCCTGCTCGATCTGAGCACCGGCGACAGCTTGCCGGTGCAAATGTCCGGCGATGTGCGGATTCCGCTGCTGGAGCCTTGCGGCTACCGCACATATGCGTATGAGCCGCAAGCCGTGTCCGGCGCAGGCGAAGCCGCAGTGAGGATCGCCAGTACCGAGGACGGTAAGGCGGTGCTGGAAAATGCACAGTTGCGGATCGAAGTCGATACCGCAACGGGCGAGATTTGCCGCTTGTTCGATAAGACTCGCGGCAAGGAATGGGCAGCCCCTGGCGTACCTTTTGGCGCCTATGAATATGATGTTTACGGCAAAGAAGAGATTCTTCAATTCGTGAAAGATTACGCCTATGATTTGATGGATTGGTATGTAAACGATTTTGGCAAGCCGGGCTATCCGCGCATCGGGCACCGGCAATTCGGACTGAAGCTGGACAGTTTGGAAACGGCCAATGACGCTGCAGCCGGCACGATCCGCTTGACGTTCAGCACGCCTGCGGCCAGCCGCACCGAGTTCGGCAATGCGGAGAGCGTCGTCATCTTGCTCAAGCTGGAGCCGGATCAGGCGTTCTTCGACTACACGCTGGAGCTGAATGACAAAGCGGCCACGGCTTTCGCCGAAGCAGGCTTCGTCGGCTTCCATCTGCAAGCCGGGGAGCCCGGCTACCGCTTCCAGAAGCTGGGCGCTGTCGTAGACCCGACGCAAGATATCGTCCGGGGCGCCAACCATCGCCTGCATTGCGGGGACGGCTGGGTCGATGTGACGGATGGCGGGGCAGGTCTGGCCGTCCTGGCGAAAGATACGCCGCTATTCTCCATCGGGGAGAAAGGTGTGTTCGCCTACAGCAAGTCGTATCAGCCGGAGCGGCCTTCGCTGTACTTCAACCTGTTCAACAACCAATGGGGTACGAACTTCCCGCAGTGGATGGCAGGCAGCTACACGTACAGCTTCCGCATTGTCTTGCACCAGGGGGACTGGCAGCAAGGCGAAATCTGGAAGCAGCTGGAGCAGTGGAGCCACCCTGTGAAAACGGTACGCGGCTTCCAAGGAAGCGCTGCGCGCTCCTCGCTGCTGACAGCGGGCACCGAAGGCATCGTGCTGCTGGCATTCAAAGCGGCGGAAGATGGCAGCGGCTATGTGCTGCGCCTGCAAAACGCCTGGAACGAGCCGCAGCACGCCGAGCTGGCTTTCGCCCGCGAATTGGCTTCGGCGCATGCCTGCAATTTGCTGGAAGAGCCGGAGGCGCAGCTGGAAGTACGCGCCGAGGTGGCGAGCCTTCTAGCGGTAAAATTCGCCCCGAAGGAAATCGTAACGATCAAGCTGCAATTCATTGAACATATTAATAAAGGCTAGGTGATTGACTTGAAGCAGATCGAGAAATATTGGGAAGATTTAAATGTGCTGGAAGTAAACAGACTTACCCCTAGGGCGTACTATATTCCTTACCGCGATGCCGAAGCCGCTCTGGCGAAAACGAGAGGGAAATCGCCTTTCTACCAGAAGCTGAACGGAAACTGGAAATTCCGATACCATACGAGTGTTAGAGAGGTAGAGGAAGGTTTCTATCTGGAAGGTGCGGATGTCAGCGCATGGGATGACTTGCTCGTCCCTTCCTGCTGGCAAGTCAGCGGCTACGACCAGCCTCAGTATACGAATATCAATTATCCGTTTCCTTGCGATCCGCCGTTTGTGCCAAATGCCAATCCGGCAGGCGCTTACGTCCGGGAATTCAACCTGGCGCCGCAATGGGAGGGCAAAGCAAAGCGGGTCGTGTTCGAAGGCGTGAACTCCTGCTTCTACGTCTGGGTGAACGGCCAATTTGTCGGCTACAGCCAAGGCAGCCGGATGTCCGCCGAGTTCGATATTACATCGTTTGTCCGGCCTGGCAAAAACCGCATGGCCGTGCTGGTGCTCAAATGGTGCGACGGCAGCTACATCGAGGATCAGGACGCCTGGAGATACTCCGGCATTTTCCGCGACGTGTACCTGCTTGCGCGGGATGAAGCGCATATCCGGGACGTGTTCAACAAGCAGGAGCTGTCCGCCGATTTCAGTCGTGCCGTGTTGCGCAGCGAAATGGAGACGGTGGGCGCATGCCAGGTGCAGGCTGAGTTAAGGGATGCGACTGGCAACCCAGTGGCGAGCCGAACCGCAACGGTAGACGGCCAAGGCTCCATCGAGCTTGCGGTCAACGACCCGGTGCTGTGGAACGCGGAAGCTCCGTACTTGTATCAATTGTTCTTGACGAGCGGCGAAGAAGTGATTCATTTCTCCGTCGGGTTCCGCCAAATCGACATCACGGACGGCGTATTCCGCATGAACGGCAAGGCGATCAAGCTCAAGGGCGTCAACCGCCACGATTCGCATCCGGAGCTGGGGCAGACGATTCCGTACGCCCATATGGTCCAGGACTTGATGCTGATGAAAAAGCATAACATCAACACGATTCGGGAGGCGCACTATCCGAACGATCCGCGCTTCCTGGACCTGTGCGATACTTTCGGATTTTATGTGGTGGACGAAGCCGATCTGGAGTGCCACGGGCTCAGCACGGGCGGGGACGGCGGGAACGGAGCGGACATTCACCAGCTCACCCGAAACCCGGCGTGGGAGCGGGCTTTTGTAGACCGTGCGCAGCGGCTCGTCGAAAGGGATAAAAACCATCCGTCCGTCGTGATTTGGTCCATGGGCAACGAAGCCGGATACGATGTGAACCATATCGCGATGGCCCGGTGGACGAAAGGCCGGGACGCTTCCCGCCCCGTTCATTACGAAAGCGCAGCGCCTGGGTACAAAGGCCATCCGGACACTTCCTGTCTGGATATGGAAAGCCGCATGTACGCGTCGCCGCAGGAAATCGAAGCTTATGCCAGCGACGAGCAAGCTGCGAAGCCGATGTTCCTATGCGAATATAGCCATGCGATGGGCAACAGCCCCGGCGATCTGCAGGAGTACTGGGATGTCATTTACAAATATCCGAAGCTCATGGGCGGCTGTGTATGGGAATGGTGCGATCATTCCGTGAGAACGCAAACGCCGGACGGCGTGCCGTTCTACGCGTACGGCGGCGACTTCGGGGACAAGCCGAACGATGGCAACTTCTGCATGGATGGCCTGGTCTATCCGGACCGCACACCGCATACGGGCTTGCTCGAATTGAAGAAGGTGATTGCGCCGGTGCGGATCGAAGCCGACGATTTGAAGCAGGGCCGTATTCGTTTGACTAATCTGTACGATTTCATCGGCCTTTCGCATCTTTCCCTGTTCTGGAAAGTTGAGAAGGACGGCGAGACGGTACAGCAGGGCGAAGTCACCGAGCTTGCGGCAGGTCCTCATCAGACGCAGACGCTTACGCTGGGCTACAGCTTCCCGGAAGCGGCGTGCGAACGCTACTTCTTGACGCTGGTGCTGGAGCAGAAGCAAGAAACATTCTGGTCGGCCAAAGGGCATGAGGTGACGTTCGAGCAGTTCGAACTGCCGGTTGCGAAGCTGGAAGCGGAGAAGCCGTCCCCAATCTCGACGATCCGCGTCCTTCAGGAAGATGACCGTGTGACGGTAGAAGGCTTCGACTTCGAGTATGTGTTCGATCTCTTTGGCGGCGCGTTCGTCCGCATCTCCAAGCACGGCGTGCAGATGATCAGCGAGCCGACCAAGTTCGCGATCTGGCGAGCGCCGATTGACAACGACCGCAACGTGAAATCCCAGTGGCGGGAAAATGGGTACGAACGCGCTCATATCCACATTTACGAGGCAAAGGTCGTGGAGACGGCCGATACATGGGTGAAAATTGAAGTGCGGTATTCGCTCGGCGGCCACCACAAGTACCCGATTTTGCACGGAACGGCGCTTTGGACCGTCGACGGCACGGGGGAAATTGCCCTGCAGAACCAAGTGAAGGTGCGAGAGGATTATCCGTTCCTGCCGCGCTACGGCTTACAGCTTACGATGCCGCAAGGCTACGAAGCGGTCCAGTATTTCGGCAACGGCCCGCACGAATCGTATATTGACAAACGCCGAAGCGTCCGCAAGGGCAAGTATGCGGCGTCGGTCGATCAGTTGTTTGAAAATTATTTGATGCCGCAAGAGAACGGCTCCCGCTACGGTACGGAGTGGCTGTTGGTCACGAATGCGCTCGGCATGGGTCTGAAAATCGACGGCGACCGCGAATTTTCCTTTAATGCGGCGCACTATACGCCGGAACAGCTGGAAGAAGCCGGCCACCCGCACGAATTGACGAAGCGCAAAGAGACGATCCTCCATGTGGATTACAAAATGAGCGGTTCCGGCTCCAATTCCTGCGGACCGGATCTGCTGCCGGCTTATCGTTTGGAAGAAAAGGAATTTGCATTTGCCATCCGGCTGCTGCCTGTTTTGACGGACAAGTAGCTTTTAGAACAGAGCGTTTCCCTGAATAAGCGATCTGACTGGGATTTTTAACCCGGGCAGGCGCTATCGTCGCCGGGGCGCTCTCTTTTTTGTAGAAGGGGGACCTGTCTATGACGATGAACATAATGAAGCGGTGGTTTATGGCTCCGTTTCAGATGAGCATGCGGTACAAACTGATGATATTAATGGTGATTGTCGCTATTTTACCTTTGGCGACCGTGACTTTTTTTGCGGCGCAGACGACCAAGCAATCTTTAAGCTCGGAAATCATCCGATCCAATGAATCGAGAATGAACTGGGCCGCCCAGTATTTTGACGAGAAATTCAGCCAGCTTCATTCGGTTGCCTATTCGCTTCTGCTGGACAACAATATTTTTCCAACATCCGGCCGCGAGGACGCAGGCGACATAAAGGGGCCTAATGTGGGGAATTTTGATATTGGAGAGAAATTAAGGTCGCTGTATGTGGCTAACAATAACAATATCGTGCGGATTTCTTTGTATTTGAATGACAAACAGCGCCTGTATGTGGTGGACAAAGATGCGGTAAGCTTCACGGACAATCTGGACACGTCCATCGGCAACTGGGGAGAGATCGCCAAGACCAATCAGAGCGTCAATAAGGTTGTGAATGTGCCGCCGAACACGTTTATTTTAGCCCGCAGCATGAACCGGTTTGAGAATTTGCAAGTGTTGGGCGGTGTGCTGCTGGAAGTCCGCTGGAAAATGATGAACAACGTCATGGACATGATTCACTCGGAAGCGAACAGCGAGGTGCTGATCGTGGATACCCAGGGCAACACGATGTACAATCCGTATGGTGCTAAAGTTTCGATGGACCCGGAGACGTTGAAGAAGGCGATCGGAGGCTCTGCGGAATCCGGACACGTTCAGCTCAAGCAAGGCATTTTATTTTTCCAGCCTGCCGTCTCGGGTCAGATCTGGATCGTCAAGTTCGTTCCGATGAGCTATGTGACCGAGAGCGCTGCGACTACACTGAGCTTCAGCTTTTACACGGCGGTTGCTTCGATTCTGGCGGCCATTCTTCTCTCTGTGCTGATCGCTTACTTCACGACGAAGCCGATTATCCGGTTGACCAAGTCGATGAAAGCGGTCGAGCATCAAAATTTCAATGTCGGGCTCGATAATATTCGAAGCGATGAGATCGGGACGTTGGAGCGGCGGTTCAACTCGATGCTGCAGCGGATCAAGGAACTGATTCAGATTGAGTACAAAAGCAAAATCGAGACGCGCACGGCGCAAATCAAGGCGATGCAAGCGCAAATCAATCCGCATTTTCTGTACAATTCGCTGCAAGCGATCGGCGGCGTAGCCATTGACCGGAAAGTGCCGGAGATCTACGACTACCTTCGAGCGATCAGCGATTTGTTCCGGTATACGATCAAAATGCAGTCCGAACTAGTGACAATCGCTGATGAAATGGAGCATGTCAGCAACTATCTGCATATCCAGAAGCTCCGTTTTCAGGACATGCTCGAATTCGAGCTCGATGTGGAAGAGGGCTGCGAAGACTATTGCATGACCAAATTCACGCTCCAGCCGATTGTGGAGAATTGCTTCGTTCATGGGCTGGAAGGGATGATGAAGAGAGGTCGTGTCCTCATCCGAATCGAGCGCGTGGTGGATGAAATTGAGATCAGCATCGAGGACAACGGTGTTGGGATCGAACCCGAGCGTCTCGAAGCTATTCAGCGGCAGCTTGAACAAACGAATGATGAGCAGCTGCTGGGCGAAAGCATGGGGATTAACAACGTGAATTCGCGAATCCGGCTTATTTTTGGGGAAGAGTTCGGATTGTTTGTGGCAAGTGTCAAAGGGGAAGGGACGACGGTCAAAGTGATTATCCCGGCTATACACAGGGGAGAGGAGCAATTGCAATGAAGGTAATCATTATCGACGACGAATTTTGGATTCGGAACAGCATCCGGCATTTGGCGGACTGGGAGCGGTTTGGCATCGATCAGGTGATGGAAGCCGAGGACGGATTGAGCGGACTGGAGATGGTGGAGCGGATGCACCCGGAAATCGTCATCACGGATATGAAAATGAGAGGCATGGACGGAACGCGCCTGCTGCAAAAATTAACAGAGGAGTACCCGTATATCCGCAAAATCGTGGTCAGCGGGTTCGATGAATTCACCTATATGAAGCAAGCGATTTTGTCCAAGGTCGACGAATACTTGCTCAAGCCGATCAAGCCGGAAGAGCTCAATCGCGCTTTGGAGAAGGCAGTTCGCGAGCTGCGGGCGGCCCAGGGCATCCATGCGGCTCAACCGCTGGACAAGCAGCTGCTCAAGGTCGTTACGGAGACGAGAAGTGTGATCGTCAGGCAGATGCATGAAATGAACCCGGAGGCGGTCAAGAGCAGCTTCAAACACCTGGAGGCGGCGCTGAAGGAGCACGAGCCTTTGAAACCGGGTGTCAGCAACTCGCTGTACAAGCAATTCATGCAATTGCTGGAGGAACAGGCGGACCTGCTTGGCAGCGAGTTGACGCCGAACGCCCAGTCGCGGGCCGCAACCTTTTTCGTGTCAGACAATACGCCGCTCACCGACTGGATTAACGTCTTATCCGATGCGTTCTCCGACAGTTTGGAGGCGCTCATTTATCAGCGGAAAAATAAAGCCGGTGTCAAAATCGACGAAATCCGGCAGTTTATCGATCATTCCTATGCAGAGCCTATCGGTCTTGGCTCGATCGCCAGCCAGTTCTTCATCAGCCGGGAGCATCTGTCACGTACGTTCAAGCAGGAAGTGGGCCTGACGGTGATGGATTACCTCGTCGCCAAGCGGATCGAGAAAGCGTGCGAGCTGCTGCAGGACCCGGCGGTCTCGATCAAGAACGCGGCGAAAGCGGTGGGGTATTCGGATATTACGTATTTTTATCGGATTTTCAAAAAAATAACAGGTGTGACGCCCATCCAGTTTCGACAAGGCAGCTAATGATCACAATGGTGAAAGCGATATCACAAAAGTCCAATGCAAAACGCTACTTCTGTTGAATGAATGGAGCCGCTTTCCTCTATATAATCAAGGATAGTAAGCGCTATCAAGACAAGGGGAGGCTAAACACAATGAAAAAAACACTTACCATGATTTTGGCCATGTTAATGGTGGGATCTACCGTCGCTTGCTCTTCCGGCGGGGGCACAAAAGACACTAACTCCGGCAGCACTTCGAATCCAAACGGTTCGAATGCGCCTGCGAAAAAAGTGGAATTGAAAGTATTCCTGGGGGGGTTAGACCGTTTCCGCGACCAATTCGACAAATACTTCGCGCAGTTCACCGAAAAGGAAAAGAAAGAGAAGAACATCATCGTTACGATCAATACGGAGTATCCGGGTTCTGAGAATGCAACTCAAATCTTGAAAACGCGCTTGGCTACAGGCGACGTGCCGGACATCTTCGCGCTTCACGCGGTGAACGACGTGCCGGATTACTACAAAGCCGGCTACTTGGAAGATATGACGAACCAGCCGTTCTCCGGCAAGCTGATTGACGGGATCCGCAACCTCGTGACGATCGACAACAAAGTCGTGGCGGTTCCGCTGGAAAGCTTGGCGTGGGGCTTCCTCTACAACAAAAAAATATTTAATGATCTGGGCCTTAAGCCGCCTGCGACATTAACGGAAATGAAAGCTGTCGTGCAGAAGCTGAACGACAACAAAATTACGCCATTCATGCTTAGCTATAAAGAGAGCTGGATCCCGCAATTGTTCCTGCCTCTGGCTGTCGGCGGTCTGGGCAGCTCCACGCAAAAAGGGTTTGTTGACCGCATGAACAAAGACCAAGGCAGCTTCGCCGAGATGAAAGATATGTTCGGCATCATCGACCTCGTGAACAGCAATGGAACCGGCCGCGTATTCGAGGTTGGCAACGACGACGGCGCCGCGGATTTCGCAGCCGGCAAAGCGGCCATGTGGGTACAAGGGCCTTGGGACGCTGACAGCTTGCTGAAAGCGAACAGCTCCTTCGATTTCGGGGTCGCTCCGCTTCCGCTGAACGACAATCCGGCTTCCACGCTGATCAACGTGTCCGTATCGACATCGCTGGCGATGGCTTCGAGCGGTAAGAACAAAGAAGTTTCCGCCGACCTTCTGAACTTCATCCTGGACGACCAAGCTTCCAATGGACTGTACCAAGGCTTGAAATTCAATCCGGTATCCAAAGCGCACACGTTCAAACCGTATCCTTGGGTTGAAGATGCGTCCGCTTATGTCAATAAAGGACAATCGTATCAAGATCCGCAAATCCCAGCGGCTGTTAAAGATGAGTCGGGAAAAGCGCTTCAAGCCTACTTTAGCAAAAAAATGACGGCTGACGATGTGATTAAGGATCTCGATAAAACGTGGAAAAATGCTAACGCTGTAGCTAACAAAAAATAAAGAATGGATAACAGTGCCGTGCCTTGCTCAGAAAGTACAAGATCAGGGCACGGCACGGATTTTCCTAAGGAGTGAGCCCCGTGCTGAGACGCCTTCTTAAGACTCATACATCTTTGATCCTGTTCGTGCTTCCCGCTTTTGTCCTGTACGTCACGTTTCTCGTAATTCCTATGCTGCAGGGCTCGTACTACAGCTTCACGAATTGGGACGGACTGAATAAAAACTACAGCTTTGTCGGCCTGCAGAACTTTGTCGAAGCGGTCCGCGACGATAAAAACTTCCAGTCTTCGATTTTGTTTACAGCGAAGTACGTAATCTTTGCCGTTATTTTCCAAAATGCCGTCGCACTCTTGCTGGCGCTTATGATTGAATCGCGCAGCCGTGGCAAAGGCTTGCTCCGGACGATCTTTTTCATGCCTAGCATGCTCAGTATCATTATCAGTACGTTTATGTGGGTGTTTGTTTTTACGAAAGTCATGCCGGCGTTGGCCCGGTTTGCGGCTCTGAAGTTTCTGGATATTTCCTGGCTTGGCGATCCGAGCATTTCCTTCTGGACGATTCTCATGGTTTCCGTCTGGGGTGGGATCGGAACGCTGATGATTATTTATATGTCCGCGATTCAAGGCATTCCGCAGCATTTGAAAGAAGCCGCCATCATCGACGGCGCCAAGCCTTTTCATATGCTTCGCTATATTACGCTGCCGCTGATCGCGCACGCGCTGACAATCTGTATTTTCCTCACCCTGAATAACTCGTTTAAAGTGTACGACTTGATCTACGCTTTGACCGGAGGCGGTCCTGCACGGGCCACACAGGTGATTTCTATGAACATTTTGGAAGAGGCTTATCAGCAAAACTTCCGCTACGGCTATGCCAGTGCGAAAGCCATTATCCTGTTCCTCATCATACTTGTCATTACATTGATTCAAGTTACCGTCATGAAGAAAAGGGAGGTGGAAGCGTGAACAGACGGCTGTATTCCGTATCGACTCTTGTGGTGCTAATCGTTGCGGGCTGCTTCTTCCTCTTCCCGATATATATGGCGATCTTGAACTCCTTCAAGACGCAGGGAGAAATGTACGCTTCCGTACTCGGCCTGCCGGCGAAATTCCATTTTGAGAACTACGTGCAAGCTTTTCAGAAAGCGAACATGCTGGAGAGCGGCTGGAACACGATTGTTGTAACCGTGACCGGGATTTGCGGTATCGTGCTGTGCAGCTCGTTGGCCGGTTACAAGCTTTCGCGTACGCGGGGCATAGTAAGCAACGCCATCTTCATGCTGTTCGTTTCGTCGATGCTCATTCCGTTCCAAACGATTATGGTGACTTTAACGAAAATGGCTAAAAACCTCGGCTTGCAAGGTACGCCTTTCGGGCTCGGCATCGTGTGTGCCGGTCTTGGCGTCAGCATGGCGGTGTTCCTGTATCACGGCTTCGTAAAGGGGATTCCGCGCGAGCTCGACGAGTCCGCAAAAATGGATGGCTGCGGTGAAGTCAAAACCTTTTTCAGCATCATATTGCCGCTGCTGCTGCCGATTACCTTTACCATCGTCATCTTGAACCTGTTGTGGCTGTGGAACGACTTCCTGCTGCCTGTCCTGCTGCTGACGGATTTCCACAAATATACATTGGTGCTGACAATCAACATGTTCTTCGGCAAATATAGCCGCGAATGGTCGCTCATTCTCGCGTCGCTGATCTTGTCTTCGATCCCGATCGTTATTATTTTCGCAATCTTCCAGCGCTGGATCATCCAAGGAATTACGGAAGGTGCAGTAAAGGGGTAATCGTTACACAATCTCGCATTTTCTTTGTAATTTCGGATGTTTTTTGCTAGAATAGGTTGCCAAGGAATGGCATCACGGATGCCATTTCAATAATAGAATCGAGAGAGAGACGCTTCACACAGAAGCATCCTCTCTCGTTTTTGCATGTATAGAAAAGGATGTCACCTGCGAGACTAATTATATTTGAATTGAAGGAGCGGAACATGGAGGCTAAGGGCAGAATCCTTGTGGTTGATGATGAAATGCTGGTGCGCCAAGGAATTATCCATCTGTTGAACTGGGAAAGCGAAGGGTTTCACATCGTTGGCGAAGCCGCCAACGGCAAGGAGGCGCTGGAGCTGGTTCATTTGCACCGGCCGCATATTATTTTGACCGACATTGTGATGCCGGTGATGGACGGCACAGAGCTGGCGAAAGTCGTGAAAGCGATGTATCCGGACATTGAGATTGTCGTGTTGAGCAGCTTCGGCGAGTTTGAATATGTGCGCTCGACTTTTCAGAGCGGCGTTGCCGATTATATGCTGAAGCCGAAGCTCGATGCCGCTTCGCTCTTGGCCGTGCTGCATAAAACGGCTCAGCGCATCCCCGAGCTGCGGGGTATGGAGTTGACCGGCGCCAGCAAGCATTCCCTGGACTATATTCTGGATAAGCTGATATCCGGCTATTCCATCCCGTACGACCGTCAGGAGCTGGAAAGCGCTCTTCCTTACACGGACTATGCGCTATTAATCGCGGATGCGCAGCTCGGTTCGGCAGCGTTGCAGCGCAGCGAAGAATGGGCCGAGGTCGTGATCGGAGCCACCCTGCAGCAGATGCAAAGCCCGCTGGTTGTGCGGCTGCTGTCTCATCAAGACGGGCAAATCCGCTTCTTGCTGAACCTGGATCCGGAGGCCAAAGCGGCCGCAGCCGGGTTGGTTAGACAGCTTGCGGAAGCCGGGGCCAGCTCGGGCATGGGCTTGTTTTTCGCGCTTAGCCGGTTTTTTACAGACATTGCAGCCATGCACGAGATTTATTCCAATGAAATTATGCAAATCGTCAACCACCGCTTCTTTTTGTCGAACCGGCAGTACTTGATTTTGGATGAGCTGAAGGAGCAAGGGGAAAGCGTCAGTTTTGATATGGAAGCCTTTAATGCCGGACTGAATCGTCAAGAGTATCCTCAAGCCTTTGAGAGGCTGCGCACCTATGTGCAGTCGATGCCCGGGCGGATGGACATGGATATGTTCGCGTTGAAATCGTCTTTAGGCCACAGCCTTTTCAATATTATCGTGTCTCTGCTGCATTTTCATTATGAGGCGGCTTCCTTGGATGAGAGCAAGTATGAGTATTTTCGTTCGATTCATGAGGCGGATCACATGACAGACGTGATTGTGCTGGTAGATCAATTTCTGAACGAGGCAATGGAATGCGTTACCGTCAAAAAAGCCGGCACGCCGGCCTTCCAAAAAATTTTACAGTATATCGACGAGCATCTTTCGGAACCGCTGACATTAACGGAAGTGGCGAAGCTGTTTCATTTCAACGCCTCGTATTTGTCCAATTATTTTACCGTTCATAATAAAGAAGGCTTCAACGAATACTTGAACCGCATTCGCATCGATAAGGCGTGCGAGCTGCTGCGGGATAACTCGGCGCTTTCGATCGCAGAAATAGGCAGTCTGGTCGGTTATTCCGACCACAGTTATTTTACGAAAGTGTTTCGCAAGCTGAAAGGGATTTCACCAAGTCTGTATCGCAAAAATTAATTGAGGGGACAATCGGCTGCCAATGAGAACCCGTCTACGGAAAATCACAGAACAAAGCTTATTTAGCAAAATTTTCATCGTCATGGTGATCAGTATTATCTCCATCACGATCTTAACCTCATGGGTAACTTTGCAAATGTCTAAAAAACTGTTTGTACAAACGTTCAGTATCACAAATTCGAAGATTATCGACCAGATCAAAAGCGGTTTGGAATCGTTCCACTACTCCAACGTAAACATAGCGATTAATACGGCGCAAAGCGCTGCAATCAAAAATTATTTGACCGCCCCGGACATCGATTCTTTGACGGATTACATGACTGTTTACAGCATGGAGGATCAGATGAACCGGATTCAATCGCGAATCGGCACCAAAAGCATCGGGATCTTGCTGCTAGGCGGAAACGGCAAAAGCTATATCAGCGACCGTGCTTATTGGTCCGGCTCTCCGAAAGAGCTGCAGGAAAATCCGATTACACAAAGTACGCTCAGTCAGCCTGCAAAGCTGCTGTACAGCTTTATGAATGATAAAGTCGCAGGTTCCGGCGAGTCTAGTCTGGTCGCTTCGAAAGCGCTGTACATACCGGGAAGCGAGCAAATTTACGGCACGCTGTACATGATGATCAGGGAAAGCGAATTTAGCGGCATTTACAACAGTTTTACGAGCACGGGCAATGATGTGATGATCCTTAACCAATCCGGGGTCATCGTCTCCAGCAACCGGACGGCGCTTGTCGGGACGGTGTCCAACCGGCTGCTAACCAGCGCCAAGACGCTGCAGCAAACGGGAGAAGCCAATCTGGAGCTGAAAATGAACGGCAAAGACGTTATCGTGCTTGCCGATTATTTGCCGTTGTTTGATTTTTACATTGTGAATGTAATCGATAAAAATGTGATGCTCGGCCATATGCTCAATACGCAGGCGATTGTGCTTATTTGTACAGGCATTGTGGCGGCAGCCGTGCTGGTCGTTTATTTTATAACGCGCAGGCTGACCAAATCGCTGCGAACGCTCGTCAAGAAGATGTCTAACGTAACCAAATACAACTTTAACAACTATATGACGGTCTCCGGCACCTACGAAACGAGGGAGCTAAGCAATTCCTATAATTTCATGCTCGACGAGCTTAACGACTACATCAGCAGGCTGGTTGATACCCAGAAGGAGCAGCGAAGGGCGGAGCTTGCCGCGCTGCAGCAGCAAATCAATCCTCATTTTCTGTATAATACGCTCGCTTCCGTGAACATCTTAGTCCAGCGGGGCAGCAATGAGCAGGCTACAGAGACGATTCATGCGCTCATCTCGCTTCTGCAAAATACGATCAGCAATGTCAAAGAAACGATTACGGTCGAGCAGGAACTGCAGAGCCTGAAACATTACGTGTTTATTAACCAAGTGCGCTATGGCCGCGGCATTAAAGTCGATTACTTCGTCTCGCCGGATTGCCTGATGGCGCAGGTGCCCAAGCTGATGCTCCAGCCTTTTCTCGAAAATGCCTTTTTTCATGCTTTTCATAAAAAACAAGCAGGTTATATTTACGTCATCATCACCAGGGACCGGGAAACGCTCGTCTGCGAAGTCGTCGATAATGGCGATGGCATGGAACTGGCTCCTATTGAAGATACGACCTCGAATCCGACCCAAGCGAAGCAGCCGTTCACAGGCATCGGCATCCGCAATGTTCACGACCGCTTATTGCTGCTTTACGGCAAGGAATACGGCGTATCGATGGAGAGCGGTTTAGGCCAAGGCACAAAAATTACCATTAAGATTCCGTGGATGACCGATCAATCGGTATAAGTACCTGCAATTCTAAAAAAAGTACAAATTCTAAAAAAAGTACAAATTATATAAAAATATGAGGCATAAAAACGGTTTCAACTTCAAAGAATAACACTAATTGAGGAAAAGTAATTCCTAACAGACCGTTTTCGAGGAGTGTTATGATTACTTTGTAAGCATTTTCATAACTCTATCAAACAGGGGGAACAACATGAAAAAGAAACTTTCAGCCGTCCTGCTGTCGAGTATTTTGCTGTTATCGGCATGCTCGAGCAACTCCGGCAACACAACGAATACCGCGAAACCTTCGGATCAAGCCTCGACCGGCACCAAGGAAGTTACAGTCTGGGCATGGGACAAAAACTTTAATATCGCAGCGATGAAATTAGCGCAAGAAGCTTACGCGAAAGATCATCCTGACGTGAAAATCAACATCGTGGAATACGCCCAGGACGACATCATCCAAAAGCTGAACACCGGACTTAATTCAGGCACGACCTCGGGCTTGCCTAACGTTGTATTGATCGAAGACTATCGTGCTCAAAGCTTCTTGAAAGCGTATCCCGATTCTTTCCAAGACTTGTCGTCTTCCATTAAAGCGTCTGATTTTGCCGATTACAAAATCGGATCGACCAGTCTAAACGGTAAACAGTACGGTCTTCCGTTCGATTCCGGCGTAACTGGCTTGTATGTCCGCACCGACTACTTGCAGCAAGCGGGCTATAAAGTCGACGATATGAAGAATATCGATTGGGACAAGTTTATTGAGATCGGTAAAGCGGTCAAAGCAAAAACAGGCAAAGATATGCTGACGCAGGATCCGAACGATCTTGGTTTAATTCGTATGATGATTCAGTCGGCAGGCTCCTGGTATCTGAAAAGCGACGGCTCTACGCCGGACTTGAAAGACAATGCAGCGCTGAAAGATGCTTTCCAAACCTACAAAACTTTAATGTCCGCCAATATCGTGAAGATTACTTCCGACTGGAACTCTTTCCTTGCGGGCTTTAACAGCGGCGCTGTCGCAACCGTGCCGACAGGCAACTGGATCACGCCTTCCGTTAAGGCGCAAGCCGATCAATCCGGCAAATGGGCTGTCGTTCCGTTCCCTAAATTGAAAAACACAGCCAGCTCGGTCAACGCTTCAAACCTCGGCGGAAGCTCCTGGTATGTGCTGAATACGCCTGGTAAAGAGGCTGCTGCGGATTTCCTCGCAAAAACGCTTGGCTCTAATGTTGATTTGTATCAAAAAATGCTGACCAATATCGGAGTTATCGGTACTTATAAGCCTGCAGCCACGGGCGACGCTTATACGAAAGCGGACGATTTCTTCGGCGGTCAGAAGATCTCCTCTGATTTTGCAACCTGGACGACGCAAATTCCAAAGGTCAACTACGGCATGCATACGTATGAGATCGAAGATATTCTCAAAGTCGGAGCGCAGAGCTATTTGAAAGGTACGGATTTGGACAAAGTGTTGAGTGACGCGCAGTCTCAAGCTCAGTCGCAAATCAAGTAATCCCGTTGCATTTCCGATCAACGCTGACCTTCGTTTTGCCGAATTGCGCATGGCGGAGGTCAGCTTTTCTATTTTTCTGAAGGAAAGGTTTGGTAGCCTTGAACTATACAATGAAAAACCGAGCAAAGTTGACGGGATGGCTGTTTATTGCGCTTGCCGTAATCTTGATCTGTATCTTTTACTTCTATCCGATGATTCAAGCTTTGCTGCTCTCCTTTAAGACCGGAGCCGGAGCAAACCTGCATTTCAATGGCGTCGACAACTACAAACGGCTGTTTAGCGACAAGACGTTCTTCACGGCGGTCAAGAATACCTTTGTCTTTTTGATCATTCAAGTGCCTATTATGATTTTGCTGGCGATGATCATCTCCGTATTGCTTAACGACAGCAATCTGCGGTTCAAGGGATTTTTCCGCACGGCTATCTTTTTGCCATGCATCACCTCGCTTGTCGCTTATTCCGTCGTGTTTAAATATTTGTTCGGCAATGACGGTCTGATCAATCTGGCGCTGCTGAAGATGCATATTCTCACGCAACCGATTCAATGGATTTCCGATCCGTTCTGGGCGAAGGTAACCATTATTATTGCGATTACTTGGCGCTGGACCGGCTATAATATGATTTTCTATTTGTCGGCGCTGCAAAACATCGACAGCTCGATCTATGAAGCCGCCCGCCTCGACGGCGCTTCCTCGGTCCGGCAGTTTTTCAGCATTACGGTGCCATTACTCAAGCCGATCATTTTGTTTACCTCGATTACCTCGACAATCGGAACGCTGCAGCTGTTTGATGAAATTGTTAACATTACAAAAGGCGGACCCGGCAATGCAACCCTTTCGATTTCGCAATATATCTATAATCTGTCGTTCAAATACTCTCCTGACTTTGGTTATGCGGCCACCGTCTCCTATTCGATTGTGGTCATGATCATCGTGTTGTCCGTCCTTCAAATTAAACTGGCAGGTGAGAATAAATAATGTGGAAAAGGATCTTCATCTATGTGTTTTTGAGCGCTGCGGCGGTCGTCTCGATATTCCCGTTTATTTGGATGATCATCTCCTCGACGAATCTTTCCGTGGATGTCACCCAGGGGAGAATGCTTCCGGGCAGCCATTTTGTGGAAAACTTCAACAAGCTGGTGAGCTCGATCAACCTGTTTCAAGCTTTCGGCAATTCACTCAAAATCTCGATATCGACGACCGTGCTGGCGCTGCTGATTGCCTCACTGGCCGGTTACGGCTTTGAAATTTACCGCAGCAAGGCAAAAGACGCTGTGTTCAACATTTTGCTGCTGTCGATGATGATTCCATTCGCGGCTATGATGGTGCCGCTTTATCAAATGTTTTCCAAACTGTCGCGAACGGTTCCCGTGATTGGCGTGAATACGATCGTGGCGGTCGTACT
Source organism: Paenibacillus sp. FW126-R14 (assembly GCF_058789495.1). Lineage (NCBI taxonomy): Bacteria > Bacillati > Bacillota > Bacilli > Caryophanales > Paenibacillaceae > Paenibacillus > Paenibacillus sp. FW126-R14. The sequence continues at coordinate 26,425 of NZ_JBYTBS010000048.1, forward strand.
CCCGACCTTTACGACGGCGTTCCTCATTTTCTTTTTCCGTCAAAGCACGAAAATGTTCCCGAAGGAGCTGCTGGAGGCCGGACGCATGGATGGCTTGACCGAGCTCGGCCTGTTTTTCCGCATCTACGTGCCGACCATGAAGACAACTTTCGCCGCTGGGGCGATTATTACATTTATGTCCAGCTGGAACAACTACTTGTGGCCGCTGATTGTGCTGCAGACCCCGGATAAAAGAACGATTCCGCTCTTAGTCTCGAACTTGGGTTCCAGTTATTCGCCGGATTTCGGTGTGATCATGACGGCTATCGTCATTTCCACGCTGCCGACTGCACTGGTGTTCTTCCTCATGCAAAAACAATTTGTTGCGGGCATGGTCGGATCTGTGAAATAGAACAAATGCAAAATACGATTGTTTAGGAGACGAATGGAATGGGTCATACGAAACCAAGCCTGGATTGGCTTCAAGATGTCAGCATATTTAGAGTGAACAGGCTGGACGCTCACTCAGACCACCGTTATTATAGCTCGATGGCGTCAGCTGCGGCCGGATTGCCGATGGACATGCGCCACAGCTTGAACGGGAGCTGGCAGTTCAGCTATGCGGTTAATCCGGCTAGCCGGATTGCCGCTTTTTACGAAACGGATTACAGTTGCGCCGCTTGGGAGCATATTCAGGTTCCGGGCCATATTCAGCTTCAAGGCTGGGGCCAGGCGCAGTACGTGAACACGATGTATCCGTGGGACGGGCTGGAAGATCTTCGTCCTCCGCACATTTCCCAGGAGCATAATCCGGTGGGCAGCTATGTGAAGCATTTTGATGTGCCTGCCCATATGCAGGGCAAGCCCGTTTATATTTCTTTTCAAGGCGTCGAATCGGCTTTCTACGTTTGGCTGAACGGCGAATTTGTCGGCTACAGCGAGGACAGCTTCACGCCTTCCGAATTCGATTTGACACCTTATATCCGCGAAGGGTCGAACAAGCTGGCTGTCGAGGTTTATCAGCGCAGCACCGGGAGCTGGCTGGAGGATCAAGATTTTTGGCGCTTCTCCGGCATTTTCCGCGATGTGTATTTATTTACGGTTCCGAAGCACCATGTTTGGGATTTGCGCGTCAAAGCCGAACTGGATGACAACTATGAAAACGGCACATTGAAGGTGGATCTGGCGCTCCGCGCAAATCCGTCTGCTCCCGTTCATGCGCGGTTGGAATTGAAAGACGCTGCGGGCAAGACGTGCCTTACGGCAAAGAGCGAGTTCCAAAGCGGCCAGCTGGAAGTGATGGCCGAAGCGGGTCGCGTGCATCTGTGGAGCGCCGAGAGCCCGTATTTGTATTCGCTATGCATTTCGATTATGGATGAGCACGGGGAAGAGGTCGAAGCGATCGTGCAAAAGGTCGGCTTCCGCCGTTTTGAAATGAAGAACAAGCTGATGTGCCTTAACGGCAAACGGATCATGTTTAAAGGCGTCAACCGCCACGAGTTCAACTGCCGCAGCGGTCGGGCGATCACGAGAGAGGACATGCTGTGGGATATCCAGACGCTGAAGCGCAGCAACATCAACGCCGTCCGCACCTCGCACTATCCGAACCAAACGTTGTGGTACGAGCTGTGCGACGAATACGGCGTCTACGTCATCGATGAGATGAATTTGGAAACGCACGGATCTTGGCAAAAAATGGGCGCCGTCGAGCCTTCCTGGAACATCCCGGGTAACGAACCGCAGTGGCAGGACATCGTGCTCGACCGTGCGCGTTCGATGGTGGAACGGGATAAGAACCATCCTTCCATCTTGATCTGGTCGTGCGGCAACGAGTCTTATGCGGGAGAGGTCATTCTAAACGTGTCGAATTATTTCCGCGAAACCGACCCGAGCCGGCTTGTCCATTACGAGGGCGTCTTCCATAACCGCGCATATGATGCGACCAGCGACATGGAGAGCAGAATGTACGCGAAGCCGGCGGATATTGAAGCCTATCTCCAAAGTCAGCCGGATAAACCGTACATCAGTTGCGAATACATGCATGCCATGGGCAATTCTGTCGGCGGCCTGCATAAATATACGGAACTGGAAGGCAAGTATGAGATGTATCAAGGCGGCTTTATATGGGACTATATCGACCAAGCGTTGGTGAAAAAAGACCGTTACGGCCGTGAATATTTAGCTTACGGCGGCGATTTCGAGGATCGCCCGTCCGATTATAGCTTTTGCGGCAATGGCCTTGTATATGCGGATCGGCAAATCACGCCGAAAATGCAGGAAGTTAAATTCCTGTATCAGAATTATAAGCTGGAGCCGACCCGCACGCATATTGAAATCATCAATGAAAGCTTGTTCACGGGGACGGATCATCTTGTACTGGAATACAGCCTGTATCGTGATGGCAAGCAGATAGGGATATGGCAAACAAATGTCGACGTCGAAGCGCAAAACCAAATTAGCGTTGGGATTGAACTGCCCCCTATGGAAGAGGGAACCGGTGAGTATTGTCTGCAAGCTTCGTTGAAGCTTAAAGAGGCGCACCTTTGGGCCGAGGCCGGGTTTGAGGTCGCTTTTGGGCAAAAGGTTATCGCAATTCAGACTTCGTCCGAGCGCATTCTGCCGTCCGGAGCGCTTAAAGTGGTCGAAGGCGATGTAAATATCGGCGTCACGGGCAAGGATTTTTCCGTTCTGTTTTCCAAGCAGGTCGGATCGCTGGTATCGATCAGATACAGCGGTCGCGAAATGATCGCCGTGCCACCGGCGCCGTTATTTTGGAGGGCTACCACCGATAATGATAAAGGGACGTCGCTCAGCTACACGGCAGGCGCTTGGTACGCTGCGAGTTTAGCGAGAAAATGCGTCAAAGTCGAGCTGCAGCAAACACCAGAAACGGCAACCGTCTCGTTTGAGTACACGTTCAGCGTTCATGCTGAACTACGTGTAAGAACGGCCTATACGGTGTATGCCGATGGAACCGTTCGTGTACGCAACAGCTACAAAGGAGTAGAGGGGCTTCCGAATCTGCCTATCGTTGCTCTATCGTTCAAGATGGCGTCGGATTATAACCAATCCGAATGGTATGCGATGGGGCCGGATGAAAACTATATCGACCGCGCTTGCGGGGCGCGCTTAGCTGTTTTCAGCAGCCCGGTCGATCAATTGCCTTCGCGTTATCTCGTTCCGCAGGAATCGGGCAACCGCACTGGCGTCCGAAGCGTGAAAATAACCGATGCGAACGGACTGGGGCTTATGATTAAAGCGGATCCGCTTGCTCCGGTAGAGTGCAATATATCTCCTTATTCCGCTTTTGAGCTGGAGCAGGCCAATCATCATTGGGAGCTGCCGGAGGTGCATTATACGGTCGTAACCGTGGCGGGCAGACAAATGGGCGTAGGCGGAGACGACAGCTGGGGCGCACCTGTACACGATGAATATTTGATACCGTCATACCAGGATTTGGAGTTTGAATTTTATATTTGCGGGATTACTGGGGGAGAAACACCATGAATATCTATTACAACGCAAATAAGCAGCTATTCCATTTGCAGTCTAAGGATATGAGTTACATCATTCAACTGGTGAACGGATATCCGTCTCATGCCTACTGGGGGAAGAAACTGGATCAGGACGGGAACTTGGACGATTTTCTGACGCTGCAGGAGCGATGCTCGTTCAGCCCTAACCCGGTGCCGGACGACCGGAGAATCTCGCTCGATACATTGCCGCAGGAATATCCGCAGTATGGCACCAGCGATTATCGCCATCCGGCTTATCAGGTACAGCTGCAAGACGGGAGCCGAATTACAGAGCTGTTATATAGTACGCACCGGATCGTAAAGGGCAAGCCCGCACTGGACGGGCTGCCGGCTGTCTATGCCGAGTCGGAACAAGAAGCGATGACACTGGAGCTGGAGCTGACCGACTCGTATTCCGGCTTGCTGGTTATACTCAGCTACACGGTTTTTGAAGCGTTCAGCGCCATTACGCGATCCGTACGTTTGGTCAATAAAGGGCAGCAAGCGCTGAATCTGCGCAGCGCCCTGAGCGCAAGCGTCGACTTTGCCGATGCCGACTACGACTGTTTGGTTTTAACAGGCGCTTGGGTAAGGGAAAGGCACATGCAAAGAAGTCATCTCAATAGGGGAGTGACTATGAAAATTGAGAGCCGACGCGGTTCCAGCAGCCATCAGGCGAACCCGTTCATCGCTTTGCTCCGGCCGGATGCAGGCGAAGAGCAGGGGGACGTGTTCGGTTTCAGTCTCGTATACAGCGGGAATTTCGCTGCCGAGGCCGAAGTGGATCAGTTCGATGCGGTGCGGGTATCGATCGGTATCAATCCGTTTGATTTCGCTTGGCTGCTGGAGCCGGAAGAGTCGTTCCAAACGCCGGAAGCCGTGCTTGTCTATTCGTCCGAAGGCTTGGGAGGCATGTCGAGAACGTACCATAAGCTGTACCGTACAAGGCTGTGCCGAGGGGTTCATCGCGATAAGGAACGGCCGATTCTGGTGAATAACTGGGAAGCGACCTACTTTGATTTCAACGCTGACAAAATTGAGGCGATTGCTGGCGAAGCCGCTGAGCTCGGGATTGAATTGTTCGTGCTCGATGACGGCTGGTTCGGCAAACGCGATAACGATACGACTTCGCTTGGAGACTGGAAGGTCGACCGAAATAAGCTGCCGAACGGTCTGGAAGACTTGGCTGCGCGTGTCAATAAGCTTGGGCTTCAGTTCGGTCTATGGTTTGAGCCGGAAATGGTATCGCCGGAGAGCGAGCTGTATCGCCTTCACCCGGACTGGTGCCTGCACGTGCCGGAGAGGCGCAGAACGGAAGGGCGGTGCCAGCTCATTCTCGACTACTCCAGACAAGATGTCAGGGCGTATATTTTTGACGCGCTCAGCGACATTTTCCGAACCGTCCCTGTCAGCTATGTCAAATGGGATATGAACCGTAATATGACGGAGATCGGTTCTGCTGCGCTGCCGGCGGAACGCCAATCCGAAGTCGCGCACCGGTATATGTTGGGACTTTATGAGCTGCTGGAGAAGCTGAGCGGATCTTTCCCGCACATCTTGTTCGAGAGCTGTTCCGGCGGCGGCGGCCGGTTTGATCCAGGAATGCTCTACTATATGCCGCAGACGTGGACAAGCGACGATACGGACGCCGTGGAAAGGCTCAAAATCCAATACGGAACGAGCATCGTCTACCCGGTCAGCGCGATGGGGTCGCACGTTTCTGCGGTACCGAACCATCAGGTAGGACGCATCACGCCGCTCAAGACCAGGGGCGATGTGGCAATGTCCGGGAACTTCGGATATGAGCTGGACCTGACAAAGCTGTCCGAGGAAGAGAAAGCGGTCATCAAGCAGCAAGTGAGCGATTATAAAGAGCTTCGCGGACTTGTACAGAGCGGCGATTTGTATCGGTTAAAAAGTCCGTTTACGGGAAATGAAACGGCTTGGATGTTCGTTTCGGAAGATAAGAAGAAAGCGGTCGTGTTTTATTTCCGGGTGCTGGCGGAGCCTAACGCTCCGCTGCGGAGGCTGCAGCTTCGCGGTTTGAATGCGGGCTTCGATTATCGCATCAGCCAGCTCGGTACCTCCTACCGCGGAGACAGGCTTATGCACTTCGGGCTGAATCTGCCGCAGATTGACGGCGATTATGCTAGCAGCTGGTTTATGCTGGAGGCCGAGTAACGATGTGTTTAGTCTCAGTAAACCGATTAAAAGCCTTATCGTTATTCTTGGCGAGTTGCATATTGTGGTTAGTTAAATACTGAAAAGTAAACCCGCATTCCATTGTTATGGAGCGGGTTTTTTGTATTCTATAGTCGAATGAGCATAATATTACGTTTTTTTTACAAAAGGTTAATCGTACGATAACAGAATATGGATATGATCAAATGAAACATTATGTACATTTCGCAAAAGGGGGAATGATTTTCGTGTTACAGCGTTCAAAAATGAAACGAATCACATCAGTCGTACTTGTGTCATTTGCATGCAGTTCGATCCTGAGCGTGTTTGGATCTCCGCAAGCAACGGCTGCGGCTGACGGACAAGCTTTCACCAAGACAGCCGATCATATTGTAATCAGTAAGTTTAATCCTGCAGGCAACCGTCCGAGTTTCAGCTCCGGCACTACGGTTAAAAACAAAAATTTGTACAAATATGATTTCGTTGAATTGTACAATCCTACGGGACAACCCGTTGACCTGACAGGGTGGAAAATTCAGTATACGCCCAAAGTTTCAGGCACTTGGCAATCTTCCGTCACTACCAATATTTACGGAACGATTCAGCCTCACGGTTATTTCTTAATTCAAGAGGATTTCGACAAAAATCCGAGTGGAATCCAAGATTTGACTTCGCCACTGTATGGAGCTGAATTGCCGGCACCGGACGTCGTGGCAACGGCGGAGACCGGTATTTTCAAAATGGATAAAGATACCGGGAAAATTGAGCTCATCGGCAATAATAACTCTTCTAAAGATGTTGTTGTGTACGGGGATTCCACGCCGACCTCCGCTCCGGCAATGAAAGTGTACAACTATTTTGTTCGCAAGGCGGTTAATCCAGCGGATCCAACAGGCGCTGCTCTTTCGGCAAGCAGCGCGGATGGTACTCCGAATGCGAATGAAAACAACTACGGAAATGGATATTCCACCGGGAATAACCTCACTGATTTTGATATTGGGGGTGGCACCTCGATTTTAACCCAATATCAAACCAATCCTGCCAATGTACACAACTCTCTAAGCAGCCGCCACCCGCTGAAAATCTATGCCAAGGCGGACCCGCTTTATTCCAGCGTAGCGATGTCCACGAATACAACTGTAGATGCATTGAAAAATAAAACAGCTTTGCAGTTCCCTTTTTTAACAGAATTGAAAAATGGTTTTGACGAAAGCAGTGTAATTGTGTCCAATTTGCCGCCAGGACTTGCCTATTCGGTTGTTCCAGATAGAGCGAACCACAGACTTGAAATTGGGATCACCGGCACAGCGAACAATCCCATAACGTCCAATCAATCCTTCACGGTACAGATCAAAGCAGCGGGTGTCACTTCGGGTGAACAGACGGATTCCGACCCTGTAAGCTTTACGATCGCAGCGGCGCTACCCAAAGTCAATGCTTCTCTGATATCAAGCGACGTGCAGATGACGACAGGAACCGCCATCGATCCTAAGCATGCTTCATTTCGTTTGTCGGTACCGAATGTTAACGGCGTTTCGCTTAAGGATTCACTGGATTCTTCTTCTTACACGCTAGTTCCAGCGCTGCCGCAAGGGCTTTCCTTGTCGGCAACTGTGAATGACTCAAAGGATCAAATTACGTTTAGCATTTCCGGGACTTCATCCGTTCCGGTTACACAGGATACATCGTATGCGATCACCCTTAGCAATGCGGTCATGTCCAGTTCTACTGTCAATGGCCAGATCATTCAGGATGCTAATTCGGTCGGGATCACCATCCGAAAGATGGACTCGAAAGCAGACTTGGCTAGAAAAAATGAATTGATTACGGCTATTAAAGCAAGCAATGCCTTTTTCTCCGACCCGGCCATGAAGGCCGCCAAATACGCTACACAGGCGAACACCAGCTTCGACTTTTTCCGGGGGAATCCGGCCGTCTTCTTCGGTGACCTGAATACGAGTCTTTTGCCGGTGCCGGACGCTTGGAAACAGATGGATTTGAAAACGATCGTACAGGGCGATGCCCACTTGCAAAATGTAGGTACGTTCGAGAACGCGAACGGACAGGTGAAGTTCGATCTGAACGATTATGACAGCTCGACGACCGCTCCGTTCTACTGGGATTTGCTGCGCATGCTGCCAAGTCTCTTCTTGGAAAGGGACAACGGTACCGCAGCCGAGAAAAGTATGACGGACGCGGATATGGCAGACATCGTCAATATTTTCCTTGACGAGTATCGCGGAACGCTAGTTTCGTTAAGCGGCAACGCCAATCTGCTTACGAAAGAATTGACGACAGACAACGTGGACGGTTTCACGAAAACGCTGTTGGATAAGATGGCAGCCGTGACCCGTGTTAGTCAATTGAACAGTGCAGTTCCTGTCGATCCCCAGACTCAGACAAGGAAATTTATTGCGGGGTCCAAATACAGCTTGTTGACTCCCGAACAGCACTACCAATTTGAATCCAGCTGGAATACTTACTTAGCCTCCATCGACAGCTTCGCAAAGAGTAAGAATCCCGGGTATTTTAAAATTAAGGACGTCGTATATCGAGTGAACCAGGGGAATGCCAGCCGGGGCTCTATGCGTTTCAACGTTCTGATTGAAGGAAACAGCACAGGGCAGGATGACGACATCTTACTTGATGTTAAGGAAGAATTTTTGCCGAACCTGCTTGCTAATCCGGAAGCGAACCGGAGTGAGTACGATTCCGTTTATGGAACGGATCACGGCAGACGTACAGCGGACAATTACAAGAGTTTGATGATGAATACTGAGTCTTATGCAGGTTCGATGGCGATGGGAGGCCGAAGCTTTCTTGTGCGCTCCATTGCCGTTAGCAAAGGAGATTATACGGATATCAAAACCGCCTTCGCTTCCAAAGCGGACTTGGCCAACTACATGAAGTATGCTTCGCAGGCTTATGCGCTTGCTCATGCCAGAAGCACATCGGCTTTTGCAGGCAAGTTTGTAAACACCATGGATGACAGCACTTGGCATTCGTTCAAGCAAAAGATTCTCGAGCTTTCAGCAACCTATTACATCCAGAGTAAATCGGATTACGCACTTATGCAGTCCATTATGGGCGACGGGTCCCTTCTTGATGTGTCCCATTTGTCGGGGATTGAGGTAACCGGCAGCAATGGAGCGGTCTCGCTTTCTCCAGCCTTTGTTAACCTAACGCCTTACGATGGATATTCGAATGCCTTCCCAATCCGTAGCTACAAGGCTAACGTTTCGTGGGATACGGACTCCGTATCCGTTAGAGCGACAGCGGCGGACAGCAAAGCCAAGGTATCTCTAAACGGAACGACGGTGGCAGGTGTAGGCGAGCAAAGCTTCAAGCTCCAAGCCGGGGATAATCCGATCTATGTCAGCGTAAAGGCTCAAGACGGTTCGATCATGAATTATACGTTAACGGTAACACGGGCGGCCCCGCCGTCCAGCAACGCCGATTTAAAGTCCTTACTACTGGCCGGCGGTGAAATAAGCCCATCCTTTACGAAGGATACGACCGCATACACGGTAAAAGTTCCGAGCAGCGTGGTCAATACAAGGGTGACGGTTAGTGTGTACGATGATGTCTATTCTACTGTGATGACGAACGTTTACAATGGGGCAGGCACGCTGGTGCTCGGTCCGGTTTCCTTACAAAATAATGAACCTTCCGCGGACCTTCCGCTGAGCGAAGGCAGCAACTCTATTAAAGTCGTTGTTACCGCGCAGGATGGAACCGTCAAGACTTATACGGTCAATGTGATCAGAACCACAGCCGTAACAGTCGGCTCTGACGAAGTAATTCCAATAACCGATGTCCCGGTTCAAATATCGGTTCCGCAGGAGGCAACTAACGCCAAGCTGTCGGTGATCACGAATACAGCCGGGGCGAACAAGGAAGCGACGGTACCGCAGATACAAGTGCTGTCGTCAACTTCTCTGGGCAATGTAGGGATGACGATTCCGGAAGGAACGAAAATGACAGGAACCTCATCTTGGGACGGTACGATTCTACTGCCGACGATAAAGAGCAACAGCAGCGTATCGATACCGAATGCTTCCGTGAGCAGCGTTATCGAAGTCGGCGCGCCGGATGTCATGTTAATCTTTGACAAGGCGGTGCGTCTGCTGCTGCCCGGTCAAGGAGGCAAATCGGCTGGTTACTTGCGCGGCGGCGTATTTACGCCGATAACGGGCACAATCTCGGAGGACAGCCAGACGGCGGCCGACCTTGAAATTGCTGCAGGCGGAGAAGCGGCGATAACGGTTGGAAGCGATCTGGTCATTTGGACCAAGCATTTTACCATGTTTGTCAGCTACACCGCGATTTCTCCGTCCACTGGCAATGGTGGTAGTAGCTCAGCCGGTCCTTCCAATTCCGGCACCATTTCAGCGACGAACGGCGGGACGCTTACGTTGAACGGAGCATCCATCGACGTGCCTGCCGGCGCTATGACAGGTACCATCCAGGTTACGGTAGACAAAGTAAGCGGCACTACGGGCATCCCGGTAGATGCCGGCTTACAGCTGATTAGCGAAGTCTATGCGATTACAAAAGACAAAGACGGTGAATTCAGTAAACCTGTCGTCATCACGCTGCCATTCGACAAGACCAAAGTAGATTTGAAATCGTCCGACGCAGCCGTGTATTACCTAAATGAACAAACCCACGCTTGGGTAAAACTAACCGATCCGAAGGTGGATATGGAAATTGGGAAGGCTTCAGGAGCAGTAACCCATTTTTCGAAATTTGCAGTTCTGGCCTCGAACAAAATAAAAACTGCGCCGCAGCCTTCGGTTAATGACCCGGGATTCTCGGATCTCAAGGGCCATTGGGCTGAAGCAGGCGTGCTTGAGTTGGTTAAGCAGGGGATCATAAACGGCTATTCGGATGGCACCTTCAAGCCAAATGCAAACATCACGCGAGCCGAATTCGTGACGATCGTCGTGAAAGCTTTCCATCTTAATGAGAAGAACGGCAAAAGCTTCGCCGATACGGATAAGCATTGGGCGAAGACGGCAATCGGTACGGCTGCGGCGCTGGATATTGTGTCCGGGTATAACGACAGTACGTTCGGGCCGGATGATGTGATTACCCGTGAACAAATGGCATCGATCATCGTTCGTGCAGCTCGAATCACACCGGCAGACAAGAACACGCGGTTCACTGACAACGCGGAAATATCGGATTGGGCGCGTGCTTCACTTGCAGCAGCAACCGAAAAGGGACTTCTCAATGGTTACCAGGACGGCACTGTGAAACCAAAAGATAAGACGACCCGCGCCGAGGCGGCCGTTGTAATCCTCAGGGTGCTGCAACAAAAATAAAGATCTCAAGCATCGGCTACCCAACTTTTTATTTGAGGAACGGCTAACGTCCAATCAAGAACTGAGTCATGCGCATATTTTATAGCGTAATGAAAATTCACTTGAGAGGAATGACTAACATGAGCGGTGCAAGTTGTGCAGGTTATGGTGTGAACAACGCAGCAGCTGTTTTGGTTCTCTTTATTCTTTTGGTTATTATCTTAATGACTTTTGCATGGTAATTCTTTAAACTAACATCTCAAACAAACAAAAACGGTCTTATCGCGAAATAGATGCGAATACAGACCGTTTTTTTCATTTTTTAAATCTATGTAAGTTATCGTTTTTTTTAATGTTAAGTATCATTTAGATTCATTTTACATGATAGATCTTGGGGGCTACAATTAATCTTAATAGGGTACCACTAAGCCAAGAAATTTCGTATGCTTCTAAAACATGAACAAAACAGGGGGCTTTTAAATGCTGGAGACTGAACTAACCCGTATCCTCAAAATTCGATACCCGATCTTCCAAGCGCCAATGGCAGGTGGCCCTACAACTCCCGACTTAGTAGCAGCAGTTTCAAACGCCGGGGGGCTAGGCAACCTGGGTGCCGGATACTTAACACCGGAAGAACTTCGCAGCACGATTCAAAAGGTCAAACAACTGACCGATCAGCCATTTGGGGTCAATCTGTTTGTACCTGAACAACCCATAGAATCGGAAGAAACCATCGACGAAATGTCAGCCTACCTCAATACATATCGCATCGAGCTTGGAATTGCCACAAATCCATTACTCCCGAAATTTTCGGAGTCTTTTGAGGAGCAGGTACAAGTATTGCTGGAAGAGAAAGTACCGGTATTTAGTTTTACATTTGGCATACCGCCGCATGAAGTCATCCAAGCTATGAAGGAGCGTGGAACAGTCGTAATTGGCACTGCAACAACCGTTGAAGAAGCTAAATCTTTGGAAACCGCTGGCGTAGACGCAGTTGTGGCCCAGGGAAGCGAAGCAGGAGGACACCGCGGCACATTTATGAAAAGCATATCCGATGCTCAGATCGGCACCATGGCTCTTGCGCCACAGATTGTCGATCATGTATCGATTCCGGTTATTGCATCTGGGGGGATCATGGATGGGCGGGGGCTTATAGCAAGCCTCACATTAGGAGCCTCTGCCGTACAGATGGGCACTGCGTTTCTCGCATGCCCCGAGAGTGGCGCCCATGCAGCGTACAAGCAGAAAATCCTTTCAGCAAATGAGGACACCACAGAAGTTACACAGGCATACTCGGGGAAAGCCGCACGGGGCATTCAAACAGCATTTATGAATGAGATGCGTCAGTATCCTGGGGCAATTCCTGCCTACCCAATTCAAAATGCAATGACGCGAGACATTCGCCAGGCAGCTGCAAAATCGAATAATCCCGAGTATATGTCACTCTGGGCGGGGCAGGGGCTTAGGCTGGCCAAAGATCACGCTGCTGCTGCAATTGTCAAAGAAACCATCGATCAAGCCTATGCTCTTGTCAATTTAATTAAAAAGAGTTAAGTGAACTAAATCGCAATGATCATAAGAAGCCTAATTTAGCGCTCTGCTGCAATTAGGCTTCTTTTTTTATGCTCTTCGAATGCAAATTGATTTGTAATCATAATAGTAATTTTAACTATTTAATTGACGTGAAGGACAGAAATGGTTATAGTATGAATTGTAAATCGTAAAATTTACGATTATAAGCAATGACTCGAATGGCCATTGTGTCAAAGCTGATCCTGCTTACAGATCCGCCATGGCTTGAGTTGGTTACAAAGGAGGTGAATTCGTTGCGAGTTGTCATTACATTAGCCTGTACAGAAACCGGAGATCGGAATTACACAACGACGAAAAACAAGAAAAACAACCCTGAGCGCCTGGAGCTCAAGAAATATTGCCCTCGTCTCAAACGGGTGACTCTTCACCGCGAAACCAGATAAAACGGAGCCCCTTGGAAGGAGCTTTATTGTATGAAGACGCATGCAGCCGATCCAGACAATCACGAGGCGAACTTGATTTCACAGTTGAAGAAATTTGCCAAGCATCGCTTGCGTTTGACAGGACAGCGTAAAGCGATGATTGAACTGGTTATGCATTCAAATAAGCCATTAACGGCCGTGGATATGTATCACAGCCTGGAACAACGCTTCCCTGGTCTCAGTTACGCAACGGTGTATCAAAATATTAAGCTTTTTATCGAGCTGCGGATTTTAGAATCCTTCATTCTTGGAGATGAAGTTAGATTCCGTATATGTGCGGACCAAGAGCATCCCAAGTATCATCTGATCTGTATGGATTGTGAGAGGACGTTTTCCTTGGATATGAAAATGGAACGCATGCGTCTTCCGCTTAAAAGCAAGAGCTTTCAGCCGATCAGTTATAAATTTGATGTGTATGGTTATTGTACAGATTGTCGTGAGTTTCACCCTAAATAAATGAAAGGGAGGTGAATACAATGGAAACATTGGATTGTGTGATCGTGGGCGGCGGTCCGGCAGGCATCGGTGTGGGCATCGTGCTGAAAGACTTGGGTGTTGCGAATTTTCGTATTCTGGAAAGACGGCAGATTGGCGCTTCTTTTCTTGCCTGGCCCAAGGAAATGCAGATGATTACGCCATCCTTTCCGAGCAACGCTTACGGTTTGTTGGATTTGAATGCGATCGCGCTTCAAACGTCTCCGGCCTATTCCTTAGAAACAGAGCATCCATCAGGCGAAGAATATGCGGAATATTTGCAAAGAGTCGCAGAATTTAAAGAGCTGCCTCTGCAGGAGGGGATCGATGTCAAGCACATAAAACCGGTCAAGGATGGCTTTGAAATGGAGACCACTCATGGCAAGCTGATGAGCCGCCATGTGATTTGGGCGGCAGGTGAGTTTCAATATCCCCGGCTGGATGGGTTCCCGGGAGCTGAGTTCGGCCTGCATAGCAGCTTGATAGCGAATTGGGAGCAGCTGGAAGGTGACGAGTTTGTCGTGATTGGCGGCTATGAAAGCGGCGCGGATGCTGCTATTCATTTGGCCCGTCTCGGGAAAAAAGTAACGATTATCGATCGCAACAGCCGCTGGACAGCGAATGGCAGCAGCGACCCCAGCGTCGAACTTTCCCCTTTTACGAAGGATCGCCTTAGGGATATTGAAGATGGGCTGATTGAGCTAGTGGCGCCTTATGATGTGCACTGGGTTGAACGTTCGGATCGTGGAGGGTACCTCATTTATTGTGAAGACGACTTCGGGAACGATAAATACATACATACGCCGAACAGACCGATTCTTGCCACCGGATTTCGAGGCAGCCTTCAAGTGATCGATGATTTATTTGAAAAAGGCGAGCAGGACGAAGTCATCCTCTCTGATCGCGATGAGTCGACGAAATATCCGGGGCTGTTCGTTGTCGGTCCCAGCGTTTCCCACGGCAGCCTATTGTTTTGCTTCATTTATAAGTTCCGTCAACGGTTTGCGGTTGTAGCTGAAACGATCGCCAGGAGACTGAGTCTGGACGTTTCCGCATTAGACGCGTATCGGAAGCAGGGAATGCTGCTGGAGGATCTGGCATGCTGCGGGGAGGATTGCGAGTGTTAGCGGATGCTGTATCCCGGCGCAAAGCAGTTGTCCTCGCCGGACTTGAATCATCCGGGAAATCGGCGCTGTTTCGCGGCATGACGGGCCATGACACAGGCGAAGAAGCGAACTTCCGGGGATCGACGGTCACGGTGCGCAAAGCCGGGTTAACCGGCGATACCGAACTGATTGACATTCCCGGCATCAAGAGCAGGGATGACAGTTACACGGCACGACTGGCCTTCCGGGAAATGACGGATGCGGATATGATCGTCCTTGTCGTTCGGGCCACGCACGCCGCTATGGAGCTGCCCGCTTTATTGGAGGCGATGGATGTGGCCCGCAAACGTCTCATGCTTGTCTTGACATTTGCTGATAAAGCAATCGCTGGTTTATCGGAGCTTGCCCACTATTACCGTGACGCATTGGGGATTCCCGTCCATACGATAGATGCGCGCAACATCGGGGAAGCTGACAAACAGGCGCTGCTGCAAACCCTTGATGCCGCCAAGCCGATTCGTTCCAAAGCGATGGCTGCGATTGCTCCTGAGGTGCAAATGCTTCATCCCCAATCAACCTGGTTCGAGCATAGACGATGGGGGCGGCCGCTGGCGCTTCTTAGCATGTTGGCGCTTTTTGCTTTGCCCGTGCTCTTGGCCTATGAGCTGTCAGCAAGGTTGCAATCGCTGGTTGATCTTGTCTTGCTGGAACCGATTAAAGCGCTGGTGAAGCAGCAACCAGAGATTGTTCAAGTCCTGCTTGCAGGCGATTATGGCCTGGTTACGCTCGGGGTCTACTCCTTTTTATGGGCTTTTCCCGTCGTGCTGCTGCTCGGCATCAGTGTCGCCGTTACCGAGGAGAGCGGGCTTAAGGACCGGATCGCCGATTCCCTGGACGGCTGGCTGCGATATATCGGCCTCAGTGGGAGAGACCTCATTCCGGTGTTGTCCGGATTTGGCTGCAATGTCGTCGCCGTGTTCCAAAGCCGTGCCTGCAGCGCTTGCACACGCAAATCCTGCGTGACGCTCATCTCTTACGGCTCGGCCTGCAGCTATCAGATCGGAGCGTCCTTGTCCATTTTCGGCTCCGCCGGACACCCGTGGCTGTTTGCCCCTTACTTGTTTCTATTATTCATCGTTGGTGCGTGGCATACGCGAATATGGAGCCGGGCGCAAGATCCGCTGCACTCGTCTGTCACGGCGTCGAAGACGTATCTTCAGAAGCCATCAGCAAGGGCTGTCGGTTGGCGTGTTCGTGCCGTTATTAAACAATTCCTGCTGCAAGCGATGCCGATTTTTATTGGGATTTGTCTGGCAGCGGCCATGCTTCAATATACCGGTGCCTTGCAGTGGCTATCACGCGGACTCGGACCTGTCCTGCATCTCTTCCACCTGCCTGCCGAGGCGGCGGGGGCAATTATTTTTTCCATTTTACGCAAAGACGGCTTGCTGATTCTGAATCAAGACGGGGGCGTATTTCTGCATACGCTGCAACCGGGCATTGTCTTTGTCCTTGTGTACGCAGCCTCAACGTTGACGGCGTGCCTTGTTACATTATGGACCCTGCGCAAAGAGATGGGGTGGTCATTTGCTGGATCCCTGGCTGCCAAACAAGTCATCACATCGATGGTTACTTCGTTTTTATTAGCCGCAGTCATTCATTCTTTCTTATAAACGTCAGGGAGGTTCATCCTATGCTGCAATCAGTACCCATTCATATTTTTTCCGGATTTCTTGGCAGCGGCAAAACGACCTTGTTAAAGAAGACATTGGATTATTACACGGAATCCGGCAAGAAACCGGTTGTCATCATGAACGAAATTGGTGAAATCAACCTGGATGGCATGATCATTGGAGATGAGGTGCCGATGACAGAAATGCTGAGCGGCTGCATCTGCTGTACCATTCGCGGTGATCTTAGTACGGCGATAAAAAGCTTATATACGGAACATCAGCCCCATGCGATTTTCATTGAGGCTACCGGGATCGCGAACCCGATGGAAATTATTGAAGGGGTTACGGATGCTTCTCTGATCATATCCGTGGAGCTAAAGTCGATCGTTACCGTCGTAGACGCACCGCATCTGTTCGAGTTGAGCCGGAAGCCGCACAGCAAAACGCTCACTTTAATGAAGGAACAAATTCGCTGCGCCTCCCTTGTCATTTTGAATAAAGCGGATAAGGTATCGGCGGAGGAGCTGGGCGAGCTGGATCAGCTGATCCGGGAGTGGAACCCGTTAGCTGTCATTGAAGTCACGGTTTACTGCCATATGGACATGGAAATACTGGAATCGCTGAATGGAAAGGCTGTTCAAGATACCTATAAGCCTGGGAGCAAGGCGGCATGCAGCGAACATGGCCAGACTTGTGATCATCGCCAATCCGACTCAGGGGGCAAGACGCACCATCATCACCATACGCATGATCACGTTATGGCTTATACGCATTATTTTGACCAGCCGGTTGATCTGGATAAGTTCGAAGAAGTCATTCGCAGCCTTCCACAGCAAGTGTATCGCGCCAAAGGCATTGTGCAAACCACAGACGGAGAATCCACGAGACATCATTTGTTTCAGTACGCTTATCGGGAGCTCGAATTCATGAATCTCAGCATCAAGCCCAAAGTCGCGGTTCAAAACGTAGCGGTCTTCATCGGGGAGAATTTTTCCAAAGGCGACGTGATCCAAGCTTTACAGGAAATGTGACCAGTGAACAACTTCGGTGCAGAGGAGGATCGATGTGGGGAAACAGATCGTGGATTTCATTAAGTGCAGTCCTACCCAAAACATGACCATTTTAGTCAAGTCGAACCACATGAGGGATGAATACAAACACATTGCTTCCAAACTCATGTCTTATGATCATGTGTACGCGGAACAAGTCGGATTTATGGAAGCGCCGGTAAACAGCAAAGCGGCAGCTCATTTGCAAATGGCAGGGGGCGAGTTTTGCGGAAATGCGTCCATGGCTTTGGCGGCGTTCATTGCCTCTGAACGGAACATGGAGCCAAACCATTCGACTGACATCGTTTTAGAAGTCTCAGGTACAGATGAACTGCTAACTTGTTCGGTGAAAAGAAAATCAACTGGGTTTTACTGCAGCGTTGCGATGCCGATTCCCCAACAAATCGAAGAACGAATCATTTCGTACGAGGGCAGCGATTTGACCGTCATTATCGTGAGATACCCCGATTTTATTCATATGGTCATTGAAGTGGATGAATTTCATGCCTCGATTAGGAACAAAGCGGAGTCTCTGGCTAAATTACTTGGCTTAACGTTGGGAGGCAACTTAATCGGTATTTTACTGTATAAGGCAAGCACCCATGAAATGGCACCGCTCATCTATGTTCCTCATCTGGACAGCATGGTCTGGGAACGGGGATGCGGTTCAGGCACGGCTTCTGTAGGCGCTTATTTGGCTTGGAGGCACAAAGAAAAGATCGCTGCGGAAATCAAGCAGCCAGGCGGCATGATACAAGTTCATGCTAATTATAATGAAGAAGAAGCGGCAAGCCTTTGGATTGAAGGTCTTGTCGGCATTGTCGCACAAGGCAAAGCTTATATTGATATTTACGATAGTACGGTTTAGGGGGAAAACGAATGCAGGCACGAATGCAGGCAGCAGAAACGTTTCAAGCATCGTTGGTTGGATTTTCAGAACGATTCGATGATCTTGTGTCACTTTACGATCATACCCCCATACATTGTACAGCCTTAGAGCAGTTGATCAATACATATTCCGCCTTTATAACAAATCCTGCGAATCAAGAAGCTTGGGAACGTTTGGAAGGGGAGAACCTCGAGGAGTTCTCTGGGTTAGTAGAAGGTTTGAGAAGGACGTCGGCCATTGCCGTTGCCATGATGGAGAAATATCGCGCAGTCCGGCTGCAGCAGGGAGATTCGGAGATTACTGACTATTTTAGAAATATTGAATCGTGCATTGAACAAGAGTTTGGGAGTTCCAAGGTAACCTCCGATTCCAAAGTGCTGATGGTCGGTTCTGGTTCTTTTCCGATGACACCGCTGCTGATTGCAAGGCGAACAGGGGCCGAAGTCGTGGGGATCGATATTGATGATGAGGCCATTGCCCTTGGATCCTGTGTTGTGAAGCAGTTGGGCAGCCAGTTCAACATTCGATTGGAACAAAAATTCGTGGAAGAACTGGTCTTCACTCGCGAAGCAAGCCATATCATTTTCAGCTCAACGGTACCTAATAAATATGAGCTCTTGGATCAATTGCATGCGCTGACGAGTGAACATGTCGTGGTGGCGATGCGTTACGGGAATGGGTTGAAGTCACTGTTTAATTACCCTATGCAAGAGGTTAATGAACACAAATGGCAGCTGGTTGGCACGATCTTGCGCCAGGATCAAGTGTTTGATGTTGCGTTGTACCGCAAGGCTTAACCCGCTTGCAAGATGATAAGGAGGTTTCTATGAGCGATTTCAAGCGCGTTCTGCTGTTGGGCACAGGGCCCACGACGATTCAGCTTGCCGTCCTTTTAAAAAAGCAGCTTTCATGCCGGTTGGGCATTGCAGGAAGAGAATCCGCACGTTCCGAACTATTTTTCGCGGCGCTTGAACAAAGCAATCACGAGGTTCAGGTCCGTATTCAAAATGAAAAGCATCGCGCGATGGCCGGCGAGTGCCGCATCGATCACGTTTTCAAAGGATACGGCTCGATTGACGGTGAATGGGATACGCTGATTCTGGCTGTAACCACAGATGCGTATATCGACGTCTTAAAGCAGGTGAGCGACGAAGTGTTGAAGCGCGCAAGATGCATCGTTCTCGTTTCCCCCACCCTTGGATCCAACAGCCTCGTTCGCAATTATATGCATCAATTCCATACAGAAGTTGAACTTATCAGTTTCTCTACCTATCTTGGCGATACCCGGTGGATACCGGAGAAGTCACATCATCACGTATTGACAACCGCGGTCAAGAAAAAAATTTATGCAGGCTCCACCCGGATTCATTCTGCCAATCTTGAGGTGCTGAAGCTACTTTTTGAACAATCAGGCATTGCGCTGGAAGTAATGGCTGCACCGATGGAGGCGGAAACAAGAAATATCTCTTTATATGTGCATCCGGCGCTGTTTATGAATGAATTCTCGTTGGATGCGATATTAAGCGATTCGGGTGTTCAGAAATATGTGTATAAAATTTATCCGGAAGGTCCTATTACGCAGCATTTAATTCGAGATATGCTGGCCGGTTGGAAAGAGATCATGAACCTGCTGGATGCCCTTCAGATCAAGCAGCTGAACTTGCTTCAGTTTATGACGGATGATAATTATCCGGTCAGATTAGAAAGTTTATCGCGTCGTGATATAGAAAATTTTAGTTATTCTGATAGTACCACCCAAGAATATTTATTGTACATTCGCTACACATCGCTGCTTATCGATCCGTTCTCCGAACCGGACGAGAAGGGCACATACTTCGATTTCTCTGCGGTTCCCTTTCGAAAAATGTTCGTCAACCGGGAAGGGGAGCTGGACATCCCGCGAATGCCGAAAGAAGACTACTATCGCACCAAGATTATACAAGGCATTCTTACCTATCTGAATTTGACATGTCCAACCATTGACAAGTTCCTGCGCACCTATGAACGTAAAATCGTCAAAGTAGCGGAAGCTAATGAGAACCGTAAGCTGTCGGTCGCGTTTACCGTCCAAAGTTTTGAAGAGGATTTACAGCGGATATGCCGTGAACTAGGAGAACCTGCAAGACAAATAGGGGAGGAAATACGGTGAAAACAAGAAATATGTTCATTGTTCAAACGATCATTTTGTGTGTGTTGGCACTCACAGGCTGCAGCAGCGGGAAGGAAGCTGCGCCGGTTCCGGCTGCTACGGCTGCGCACGAATCGGCCAGTCTAAAGCAAACAGAGCTAATCTATGCAACAGCTAAAGATATCAACGATATTAATCCTCATTTATATACCGGCTCTATGCCGGTTCAAGGGATGATTTTTGAATCCTTGGTTGAGAATACGAAGGACGGCATCAAGCCTCTTCTCGCGGAATCCTGGGACATTTCCAAGGACCATAAAGAATATACGTTTCACCTAAGAAAAAATGTCAAGTTTCACGATGGAGAGCCTTTTAATGCCGCAGCCGTGAAAAAAAACATAGACGCCATTCAGGCGAATGCCGCCAAACATGCCTGGATCAAGCTGTCGACGAAAATTGCAAACAGCGAAGCCCTGGACGAGTATACCTTTAAGCTGGTATTGTCGGAGCCTTATTCTCCGGCTTTGCTCGAATTATCCATGACGAGACCTTATGTGTTCCTTTCTCCCAAAGATTTTGTTAACGGGGGCACGAAGGAGGGGGTCAGTGGTTACCATGGCACAGGTCCATATGCGCTAACCGAACACAAAACGAATGAATATGCGACCTTTGAAGCTAATAAAAACTACTGGGGCGGCGAGCCTGCTATTCATAAAATTACGGCCAAGGTGCTTCCGTCCGGTGAAACGACACTCCTGGCACTGCAAAAAGGAGAAATCAATTTTGTATTCACGGACGACCGAGGCGCAGACAGCATCGATGTGGAAGCGATGAATCGATTAACCGCTTCCGGCAAGTATCAATTGGTAAGAAGCGAACCGATGAATACGAAAATGATTGTCGCCAACAGCAGCAGATCCAGCAGTCCAGTAAGCGAAACCGCAGTTCGTGAAGCCATCTGGTATGCAATTGACCGGGAAACGATTAGCAAAACGATTATGAATGGCACGGAGACTGCCGCCAATGCGCTTTTCTCCTCTAACGTCAATTATGCGGATGTCGAATTGAAACAACGGGGCTATGATCTCGAAGCAGCCAAAAAGATGCTGGAACAATCAGGCTGGACGTTGGAGAGCGGCACTGGCGCCAGAACGAAAAACGGTAAAAAATTGGCGTTGAACGTGTATTATGACAACAATTCCTCTACGCAAAAAACAGAGGCTGAATTTATCCAAAGCTCATTGAAAAATGTCGGTATCCAATTGGAGCTCATCGGTGAGGATTCCACGTCTATCGCGAAAAGAAGATCGACAGGCGACTATGATTTGCTGTTTAACCAGACATGGGGACTGGCTTATGACCCACAGAGCACGATAGCGGGATTTACCTCGGAGTCAGCCTATTTGTATACGACGAAAGGGATTGCCAAAGCGGATGAGCTGTACAAAAAAATTAACGAAGTGGCCGTATCAACGGATGAGAAAACGAGAAAATCGCTGTACGCCGATATTATGAAAATGGTGCATGACGAAGCCGTATTCATCCCGCTTACCAATGGTAAAATGACCATCGTAGCACCCAAAAATGTAAAAGGCATTTCATTTAAACAAACGCAATTCGAGCTGCCGTTTGAGCGAATGAAGTTTGAATAACAAAGGAGTGTTTACGAATGGGAAGGTATATGATGAAAAGGCTCTTCCTTTCCATCCCGTTGCTTCTGATCATATCGTTCGTAACGTTCATACTGCTTAATCTTTCAGCGATCGATCCCGCAGAAGCCGTCCTGCATGCACGGGGTATCCCCCAAATTACGGATGAGCTCATTGCGCAAACCAAGAGCGAGTTGGGGCTTGACCGGTCATTCATGATTCGATATATTCACTGGCTTACGGCTTGCATGAGTCTGGATTTCGGACATTCTTTTGCGACAGGCAAACCGGTGTGGTCTTTACTCGGCCCGGCTTTTCTGAATACGTTGAAACTCACTTTTGTTTCTTCGTTCGCCATTATTCTGCTATCGATCCTGTTAGGTATCGTCTGTGCGTTGCAAGAAGGCAAGTGGCTCGATAAATCGATCAGAGGCATTGCTTTTATCCTGACTGCCATGCCGCCATATTGGCTCGGCGCGCTTATGATCTGGTATTTTTCCGTGAAACTGGACTTGTTGCCGACAAGCGGTATGCATGGCTATCAAAGTTATATTCTGCCGGTTTCGGTGATCTCGGTCAGCTATGCCGGAATTTACTTTCGAAATGTCAGAAGCGCCATGTTGAGCAACTTAAACGAAGACTACGTGCTCTATGGAAGAGCTTGCGGTCTGTCCGAGACGAAGATTATCAAGCATATTGTAAGAAATTCCTTGCAAGTGGCTGTTTCGATATTTTGTATGGCTATACCTGCCATACTCGGAGGTACGGTCGTCATTGAAAATGTGTTTGCATGGCCGGGTCTGGGAAGTTTGAGCGTTAAGTCCATTATGGGCCGGGATTTTCCGATTCTTCAAGCCTACGTTCTCATTTTGGGAGCGGCCTTTGTAGGATTTAACACGATTTCCGATCTGATCCAAGCGGCATTGAACCCCCAATTAAGGAAGGACATCTGATGAAGGTTGCGAAGCGTCTAGCCAAAGATAAGCTTGCCATGGTTTCCTTGGCCATTATTGCCGGCACGGCCCTTGCCGGTCTCTGCGCGCCGTTAATTGCCCCGCATGATCCGGAAGAAGTCAATATGAGTCTTCGGTATGCGGGCTTCTCTTGGAGCTATCTCTTAGGGAACGACCACTTGGGGCGATGCATACTATCAAGATTGCTGTACGGCATCCGCCCCAGCGTGCTGTGGGTTGCCGTTGCCTTATTCATCTCCGTAGGGATCGGCTCTGTCTTAGGCTTCCTTGCGGGTTATTTTAAAGGCAAAACAGATGCGCTGATCATGAGGATTTGCGATATTATGCTATCATTTCCCGGCTATGTCATGACGCTCGCGATTGTTGGCATTTTGGGAACGGGGCTTGCGAATATTCTGATTGCGTTTGTTTGCATGAAATGGGCATGGTTTGCCAGAGTGATCCGTGCCTCCGTTATGCAGTATTCCCAGCTTAATTATGTGAAGTTTGCACAAGTGACAGGCATAAGTCATATGAAAATTATGTATCGACATCTGATGCCGGCTGCTCTTTCCGATATTGCTGTAATTTCGAGCAGTGCGATGTGCTCAATGATTTTGCAAATATCAGGCTTCTCGTTTCTGGGGTTAGGCATCCAGGCCCCCCACGCCGAATGGGGCATGATGCTGAACGAAGCGAGAAGCGTCATGTTCTCCAAACCGCAGCTCATGCTGGCGCCAGGCCTTGCCATCATGATTATCGTTTCGGCCTTTCATTTCTTGTCTGATGCGCTTCAAATTGCGCTGGATCCCAAATTACATGCCTCTGCCCACAAGATGCAGGCCAAAGAGGTGACGATCTAAATCATGAATATCTTGGAAGCCCAGCATCTGAAAATATGGGATGCGAATACAAGCGCAGTCCTTGTATCGGACAGTTCCTTTTCCTTGAAGCAAGGAAGCTGTCTGGCTATTGTAGGTGAAAGCGGAAGCGGGAAATCGCTGACTTGCCGAGCGCTCATGAGATTGAATCGGCCTTGGATGCTGCAATCCGGCGATGTCCGTTTTAAGGGTGAAAGTCTGATGTCGCTCTCGCCGAAAGAAATGAGAAAGAAAAGAGGCAAGCACCTCTACATGATTGTTCAAAACGGGATGCGCGCCTTTGACCCGTCCTGTGTGGTTGGCGTCCATGCGAGAGTGATGCTGGCCCAGCATTTCAGCTGGAGTAAGATAGACATCGAACAAAAAATGGTCCAAGCGATGAAGAGCGTCATGCTCAAGAATCCAGTGGAGATGATGAACAAATATCCTCACGAGTTATCGGGCGGGATGCTTCAGCGGATGATGATCGCTTTAGCGCTTGTTCTTGAGCCCGAGATCATCATTGCCGATGAACCGACGACAGCGCTCGATACCATCTCGCAATTCGAGGTTGTAGAGCAATTGATACGTATGCGGGAGAGAACAGGCTGTTCCATGATTCTGGTCTCTCACGATCTCGGAATTGTCAAGAAGATTGCGGATGAGGTTCTTGTTATGAGGGACGGGGCTATTGTTGAGAACGGCCGGATTCCTGCCATTTTTACAGAATCGCAGCACCCTTATACGCAATATCTGGTGTCTAGCCGATTAGCGCTCAGCGCCCATTTTAAAAAGATCATGGAGGAGAGGGTGCTGCTTGCTAGTCGTTGACAGCGTTGAGAAATCGTATCGAAATAAGGGGTTCTTTTCAGTTGATAAACACTATGTTTTGAAAAATATTACTTTTTCTTGCGGATATGGCGAATGTCTAGGGATTATTGGCGAAAGCGGAAGCGGCAAATCGACGCTCGGGCGGTTGATTGCCGGAATGGAGAAGCCTGATCGCGGATCCATCCTCTTGAAGGGAAAGAACGTTGCGGATCGAACGATCCGCTCAGGCCATATCAGCGTCGTTTTTCAAGACTATACCTCGTCGATTAATCCGTTCTTTACCGTTGAACAGGCGATTATGGAGCCGCTGAGCCTGCGAAGCAGGGGGATCACGGACAATCATAGCAAACTGGACCATCTCTTGCATCAAGTTGGCTTGCCCGCGTCCTACCGGACGAAATATCCGCATGAGTTATCGGGTGGAGAGGCTCAGCGCGTCTGTATTGCCAGGGCGATCTCAACGGAACCCCAGTGCATCGTATTGGATGAGGCGATCAGCTCTCTAGACGTATCCGTCCAAACGCAAGTGCTTGAGCTGCTCCAAAACTTAAAGGACATCTACCGCATGAGCTATATTTTTATCACGCATGATATGCAGGCTGCCGCCTATCTTTGTGACAGGGTGATGATCTTTAGAAATGGGGAAATCGAAGAAATCGTTCCCATTGAAGAATTGCAGCATGTCCAGTCTGCGTATGCAAGAACGTTATTGCAGAGACAAATCACGTTTTAATGTAGGAGGAACACATTTTGACCGGAGCGTTGGCCTGGCCTTTTGTACGTTTATATGTGCTTGCTCTTCTCTTTTTCAGCGCCAATGCCATACTGAACGTCATCATTCCTTTGCGGGGGGAGTCGCTGGGAGCCAGCAATACAGCCATCGGCTTGATCATGGGAGCGTACATGTGTACGGCGATGCTATTCCGCCCATGGGCAGGAGAGATCATCCAACGGCAAGGTCCGATCAAAGTATTGCGCATCATTCTTGTGATTAACGGGTTCGCGCTGCTCCTGTATACCTTCACTGGCTTGGAAGGTTTTTTGATGGCTCGCATCCTCCAGGGATGTTCGACGGCTTTTTTCTCAATGGCTTTGCAAATTGGAATTATCGATGCTTTGCCAGAGAAAGATCGTTCTCAGGGCATTTCACTGTATTCCTTATTTACATACATGCCCGGCATTCTTGGACCGCTGCTGGCGATCGGCATTTGGCAAGCGGGAGGGATGAGCTATTTCAGCATCCTGCTGGTTGCCATTGCAATCGGCACCGGCGTGTTCGGCTACAGCATTCGCATGGAAAAAGAAAGGAAGTCTCCTGCCGGCAATCAGAAGGAGCGGAGACTTGGCGTAGTTCAATACTTGAGTCAGTTGGTGAAAAACCCGTATTTGTTCAAATGCAGCGTCTTGATGCTGGCAGCTTCAACGGTATTCGGTGCGATTACGAACTTCCTGCCGCTGTATGCCGCGCAGATGAAACATGGCAGCGCCGGCATCTATCTCATGCTTCAGGCCGGGGTCGTGGTCTTGGCACGTTTTGCTTTAAGAAAAAAAATCCCGTCAGATGGACGGTGGCATTCTTTCTTTATCATGAGCATCATGCTCATCTTGTCGGCAGCCGCACTGTGCGTTAGCTATTCCGTCGAAGGAGGGAGCTTCTTTTTCTATGCGGGCGCAGTGCTGATGGGAATAGCCCAAGCGCTTCTTTACCCGGCGTTAACGACCTATTTAAGTTTTGTTCTGCCGCAGATGAGCCGCAACGTGCTTCTGGGTCTATTCATTGCGATGGCTGATCTGGGAATGTCACTGGGTGGAGTCATCATGGGGCCGATCGCTGATGCTACTTCTTATTCATTCATGTATATGATTTGTGCCATGATTGGCGTTGTAATGATTATTTTTGCTTATGAGCGAAGAAAAATGTATGTTGGTGAAGGGTCTTAGAGGATTTACTTTTGTAAAACAAAAGAGCAAATTTTGTTTGACCAGAGGGTGTCCCATCAGTCATGGAAATGACTGGGGACACCCTCTCATTTTTTGCCCGAACAAAGTAATCGCTTCGTAACCTGTCTGTTTAGAGGAAACGTTTTATGCAGGTGACTTACTAAAAAAGGAAATTCATAATTTAAACCGAATATATCTTTAAATCTTAGATCCAAGACATATCACGGTGAAATAATGATTAACATGGGGAATGGAATCGCATGTTTAAGAAACTTATCGATACTATTAGGGCGAAAATATTAAGTCGTAAATTAGGTGTTGAAGTACAGATTGCTCGTTATGAATATCAAGGTGAACCCATTACTGGTGAAGAGTTATTAGGTTTATTAGATCGTATTTTTTCGCCGAGGCTTGCTAGTTTGGGGCTGAAATGGCGAGGTGACTACACCTGGATTAGTGAAAGCACAAATGGAATTAGGAAAATAGTTCAATACGGTAGATTTACAAGAAGCGGGAATCGCGGGTACATATCTTGGGGAGTAGTGCTTGATTTTGTGATGATCCCAAAAGGCAATAAACTTATTTACAATCGAACGGAAAAAACAGCAATGATCCATATCGGCGAATGGGCAGATGGATACGTAAGGTCATTTAGAGATGAGGAAATGATTGACGGTATTGGTGTAGCTTCTCACGATTCTCAGATTGCCAAAAAAACACTTACTCAAGCAATAGATGGAGAGCTTAACAATATAAAGGCTTTTTACGATCGAACTTCGTGTCTTGACCAAATTATTGAAACTGCAAAAAATCAATTAGAAAATTCCAAATCTCCCTTTTCAGATATGAGATTTCCCTCCCCTGCTTATATACTCGCATTTATCTATGCACAGTTAGGGGAGCTCCGATTGGCCAATGATTATCTTCAAAGCGACAGATTTATGTCAGATTTAAACAACAAGTTATGGTTAAATTTGGTCAAAGACAGGCTCAATCAATTAGCTGCAAAGTCTTTCAATCGAGGAAGTGAGAAAGAAGATAAAAGGGCATAGCAGCAATGGGGAGTATGGCACTTATGCATGGAACATAAATTTGCCAGAGAAAGTGAGAAAAACTTATAGGAGGCTTTTAAATGAAAAAGGTGTTGCTTGGTCTAGCAGCTTTGCTATTTTTAAGTAGTATTTCTACATCAATGGTTCTAGCTGAATCCGAACTGATGGATCCGATCATTCTCCCGTTGAAGGATGACAGCGGACAAAATTGGATACTACAAAACGAAAATGCTAAGTATCGTCTAAAGTGGTCAATAAGTAGCGATTCTCAATATGATCATTTCAATGCGAGGAAGGTAAATGAGCAAACCGTTATTTTGCATAATTTTAGCGAAGTATTTGCGGTCAATGACAACGGTCAAGTTTTATGGAAACAGAAAGATGCAAGTCGAGAGCTTGAGGTTGGTGCGGATGGAAGTCTTTTTACAGCTACTAACGATTTTGCGTTTTTAGATGAGACCAAGACTACATCAAAATCCTCAATAACTCGTTTCGATAAGAACGGGAATATAATTAAGCAATATGAGGATTTAACTTTTGCATTAGTCCGTGGGGGGAAAAGTCGTTTTATCGCGGATATGTTCTACTCTGTTGACTGGAAAGGCAATTTGATTGCCTTGTTAGAAAACGGACTTTCCGCGTTAGATCGTGATGGGAAAATGAAATGGCAGTTAAAAGAATTGAAAGTCAAAGATAAAAATTATGATGTATTTAAGATTAATTTTCTAACTTCAGATAATAAGGGCAATCTGCTCGTAGCTGTCGATAATGAACTTATTTGCCTGAATGATGAGGGAGAAGTTGTGTGGGGGAGATCCATGGATTTGTCGAAGTCCAAAATGAAAATGTCTGGGAACTATCTTGTAGTCGGTGAGACGATTTATACAGTAACCAGAACAGGACTAACAGAAGAAACAAATCCAGAGATTGCTTTTGCCCTAAGTGGACGACCTATTGACCATCACGGAGGCTATTACCAAGTGGATGAAAAAACCTCATCTTTAAGTAACAATAAATTCCAGTCCAGTAATGCGATTTGGAGCTATACCCTTAGTGCCTCTGAACGCTCAGCGGGATACCATATGGCTGGTAATTATAATCAGAATTTAGTTTCTGATGATCAGGGGAACGTCTATGTATCGACAAACGGAGGTACTATTCATTCTTTAGATAACCAAGGAAACTCTAGATTTACTCTTGAAATTACTAACAAAATCATCGGCTACTCCCAGATCATTCCGCTATCAGAGAATAAGATTGTCATCACCAACAATCGAAATGTGATTTGTCTTGAGAAAGTAGATGAGAAACAAAGTGGAATTTCATTATGGCTGAACGGAAAAGAACAGTCTCTCCAGCATAAACTCATCATGCAAGATGGCCGTGTGATGATTTCACTTCGTGAAGTTTTTGAAATGCTCGGAGCCCAAGTGACTTGGAACCAAGAAAATTATCAAATTACAGCCGAGAGAGATGTCAGAAAGATCATTATGCAAATTGGATCGAAAGAGGCGTCCTTCAATGGAATTACTACGAGTATTGATACTGCTCCAGCATTGATTGATGACGTCACATTCGTACCGCTTCGTTTCGTCACTGAAGCACTTGGTAGTAAAGTAGAATGGGACGATGAGAATAAAATTGTTCGCATCATGAATTGATCAACAAATGAATCCAATTAGGTGTATGCTCAATAAAATGGAATAAAGCTTTTTAATGAATTCTGCAACAAACCGCTAGTTTTGCCGCGGTATCCTTTAAAATCTATAGAATTGTTCCATGATTCTTTAGATGATTAGTTTTGTTGCAG
>NZ_JBYTBS010000049.1:0-54052 GCF_058789495.1 Paenibacillus sp. FW126-R14
AAGAAAGTATAAGTTTTATACTTTTGCTTCGCATCTACCTTGACAAACGCGCCCGTCCTGAAAGGACGACGAAGTCGGTTATCCTTGCTTGCCCGATATAAACTGTAAAAAATATATATACCATTTTTTCCCTGTTTGAGGTATCTTTAATAAATGACATGGCAATTAATGGGTAAATATCAATCAAATTTAATTTATTCTATAATTTAGGAGACGAATAGGAACTAATATGACATGATAACAAAGAAATTTGAATGGATGTATTCCAAATCCCTGATCGTTTCAGGACTATTGTTTTTTATGTTTGCAATCATTGGAATTTATCGTATTGTTGCTAGTTTCATTAATATTGATGCAACTATAATTAGTGTTGTTATAGGATCGTTTTTTTTAGTATGTATAGTTATGTCCATAGCGGCAAGTGGACTTTCTACAAAAGTTTACGTAATTACTTTGTTAACAATCGCTATTTTAATAAGATTATTCTGGGTCTTATCTACGGATACGCAGCCGATATCCGACTTTTTATTTATGCATAACGCTGCTTTAAGTGCAGCTCAAGGAGACTTTTCATTCGGTAGCTCAGAGTATTTTATCAGTTGGGCGTATCAAGTTGGATTTACACTGTATCAGGCGCTGTTGATAAAATTGTTTGGTACTTCTATGATCATACTTCAATTGTTCAATATAATTTTTAGTGCTGGAACAGCCTATGTCATCTATTTAACAGCTGCCAAAGTATGCAATGAATTTTGCGGTAGAATTGCTATATTGCTCTATACTACATATATACCCAATATTATTTTGTGTTCAGTTTTGACGAATCAACATCAGTCTACTTTCTTTTTCTTTTTAGGGAGTTATTTTATAATCAGCAAAGGGCTGTTGACGAAGTACAATTGGATCATTATTGGTTTATGTTTTGGGTTAGGCAATCTTTTCAGACCTTTAGGGAGCTTTTTTATCATTGGTACAGTAATCTATATAGTTTTGTTTGAATTATTTCCTTTTCAAAAAAAGCAAGGGTGGACTTACATAAGGAATTCCATTGGTGTTATTGTCATATATGTTATGCTTCAACAGCTAATAAGCTTAACTTTAGTTACTACTGGTATCACCCCTTCTAACTTAACCAGTAAGGAGCCCTATTGGAAATTTGTTGTAGGATTGAATCAAGAGCATACCGGAACTTGGTCATTAGAGGATGCAAATTATGTAGCGCAGTACACTTTTGGAGAAGAAAGAAACAGGGTAGAGTTGCAAATGATACAGGATAGAGTGGCTGATAAAGTTCAGTTATTCATTCTTTTTATGAAAAAGTTTACACTATTGTGGGGATCTTCTGACTCATCTGTGGTTTGGAGTATAGGGAAGGGGGACGAATCATCCATTCTTCGTATTGCGTTGATTCTAACTGAAGGCATTCAGTACTTTTGGATCATGATATTTGGTTTTTTGTCGTTGTTGCTGTTGCTGCGAAAAAATGAGTACCCCAAACAGGCTTTCTTTTTGTTACTGCTTTTGGGTTATGCATTCATACACTTATTTATAGAGATTCAAACACGCTATCGGTTTGATATTATGCCTTGCATTTTTATCTTACAATGTTATGGAATATATATTTTGCACAAGTATTTATTAAAAGTAACAATTTCAATTAAGTCTTGGAGTAGAAAAGTTGCTATTTCCGAATAAAAGGAAAGTAAGTTTATTGTTAAACTGTAACCAACTTGAGTTAACTTGATGGTATGGGTGGTGCATAAAGACAAACGTCTTGTGCAACATCCTTTTTTTTGTACAAATAATAAGACATGACTTGTTGCCGAACGGGCGAATATAGTATTCTTTTATAAATATATAGCACCGGGGTGACTAGCGTACATGCTATAGCATAAACTGTTAACAGCAGGAAGAGGCTTAGAAACGGCTTATGGCTAGCTGTACAAATCGGACAGATCCGGGAGTTGGCAATAGTACCAGAGGAGGCAAGCTGATGAATAACATACGGAAATTTCGGCCCGGTGAGGCCGCTTCCTCTAAAGTGAGCGAAGAACGGGATGAATTTGAGCGTGATTACGCAAGGCTGATCCAATCGCCGACCTTTCGTCGGCTGCAGGGGAAGTCACAGGTGTTTGGAGCCGGCTCCGGCGACTATTACCGGACGCGGCTGACCCATTCGCTAGAGGTCGCCCAGATTGCCAGGGAAGT
Organism: Paenibacillus sp. FW126-R14; assembly: GCF_058789495.1. NCBI lineage: Bacteria > Bacillati > Bacillota > Bacilli > Caryophanales > Paenibacillaceae > Paenibacillus > Paenibacillus sp. FW126-R14. The sequence continues at coordinate 2,209 of NZ_JBYTBS010000049.1, forward strand.
AGCGAAGCGTCTGGAGCGGACGAACCCTTTTTTGCAAAAAAGAGAGCATCCGGGTCTCATTATTGACCCTACCGTAGTCGAGTGTGCGTCTATTGCGCACGACTTCGGCCACCCGCCCTTCGGTCACAAGGGGGAAGAGGTGCTGAACCATATCCTGCTGAAGGATCACGGCTTGAAATACGAGGGCAACGCCCAAAATTTCCGAATTCTCATGTTTCTCGAGAAACGGGCGGGCAGCGAAAGCGGGCTGGATCTTACCGCGGCGGTCTTGCTCGGCATTAATAAGTATCCGTTTTTACTCGAGGAAGAAGGCCGGCTCAAGGGAGTATACGCTTCCGAGTGGGACATCATCCGCGAGCTGCGTAGAGAGTGGAACATGCCGCAGGGATGCTCCACGTTAGAGGCGCAATTGATGGATTTATGCGATGATATCGCGTACTCGACGCATGATATCGAAGACGGGATCCGCGCCGGCAAAATTCAGATGAACGCCACGTTCTTCGAAGATCAACGGCTGATCCGTCATTTGGTCATGGAAATATTGAATGATCCCAACAAGCATAAATTCGGCTGGGAGCAAATCGATATCGAGCAGATGGTCCGGAAGGTGCTGACCGATTATTTGGAGCAGTGGCAGCAGATTTTCACCGAGTGCAACCGGGAGGAATCGCGGACGCGCAGGGAGATGAAAGCGCGCTGGGTAAGCTCCTTTGCAAGCCGTTTGGACATTCTGGACGACCCTGAACGGGGCTGGAAGAAGGTTGCCCTCGTGAGAGACGGAGCGGAGGATATGAATCTGCTGCGGACGATGGAAATTCTGAAGAAGCTGGCATGGGTCACGCTGATTAAGGATTTTCGAGTGCTTCGTCTGCAGAAGCGCAGCGAGATCATCGTCGAGCGCCTGTGGGAAAGCTTTATCGATCAAGAAAGAGGGATGTGGATCATCCCTCCCGATTGGATCGATAGCTACGAGCGCCGGGGGGGCAGCTGGAGCTGGCCGCGGTTCGTAGCGGACTATATCTCCGGCATGACGGACGCGTACGCGGAGAAAGTGTATGCGGAGCTGTTTGCGAGCAAGTCCGGCTCGATTTATGAGATGGATTAAATGCGGATATCCCCGCAAAAAAATATCGACCCCGCAAGGGGTCGATTTTATAGGGAGGAGGGAATACCTGAATCAGTTTGCAGCCACAGCCTTCGGTGTCAGGCCGTTAAGGAAGCTCAGCGTAGTGCGCACGTACTGTTTCGGTTCTGCGCGATATAACAGCTCATGCTGCGCTTTAGGAATGATCCAAAGCTTCGACTTCGGATCACTCTGCACGCTATAAATATCCTCAACCATTTCGTAAGGTGCCTTGGAATCCTCTGTCCCATGAATGAAATAAATGGGCATGGAGTAAGCGGTCGAAGTTACCTTCTTATACGGAACCTCGTGCAAGCTCACCCCGTTCAGAAGCGGGAAAAATAAGCGAACGAGCGGGAGAGACGGAAATTTCGGGACATTTACAACTTGCTTCATATTGTGATAGAGCGTATCCGGATTGAGCATAAACGTGCTGTCCAGAATCATCCCCGAGATATCGGTGCCATTTTGAAGTGCGGCCTGAAGCGCTGTTCCTGCACCCATAGAGAATCCCCAGATATAGATCGGACCGCCTGTTAAATGTTTAATGTAGTTAACGGCTCCGAGCAGTTCCTGCGATTCTTGGATGCCGCCGGTCATAACATGTTCGTTGCCGGGATGAACATACCCGTAGTCAAACATCAGTACATTGTAGTTCTGCAAGTGAAGCTCGCGGGCCAGATTATAAATCGGGACCCACAGTTCTTCGCGATTGCCGCCGTAGCCGTGAGAAAATATGACGGTTTTGTCGGAAGGAGCCGGGATGAACCAACCGTCCAAATTCGAAGTGCCGTTGAGGCTTGGAAACGTAACGCTGCTGTAGGGAAGGCCTACCGCCCTCATTGGATCGGAATGAAGCGGGTCAATATGAGGCCGTGCCAACGTCCAGGCAATATAGGCATGAAAGCCAAGCAGGAGAGAAGTGCATAGCGTTAGGAATGAGATCAGGATGGTGAGAACCAGCCTTCTTTTGCGTCCAATCGGACGGGTAACGACTTGATCGAGCGTTGGTTGAAGTGAGCCTGGGGATAGTGATGTGGTTGACATCGCAGTACCCTCCCTCCATAGAAAGTAGTGTGTTCAAATAGGCTGCTCTGAGATGTTATAGGGAGAAAGGAAATATTATCTAAATTTTCAGATAAGTGATCTATTATCTTAATAGTATTCTGAATACGCTTTCAAGTCAATGCAGATGCGGCAATTGTAAAGCCATTGTAACCGTTCTGTAACAATAGAAGAAACAGATGTTTGACCTTTACGCATCGTGGGAGTTTGGTTATACTAGATATAACTGGGTTTCATATAGTGAAACAATTTGATGCTTCCGCAGGCCTAGAGGCAATGAAAGTGGTGTTAGTCATGGAAGATAACAAGCTGACGGTGCGAGCAGTGGAACGTGCTTTAGATATTATGCTCTGTTTTACCGAATCGACCGAGCTGACGTTGACTGAAATTGCAAGTCGTGTGGAATTACATAAAAGTACCGTACATCGCCTCCTGGCCTCTTTGGAGGGCAAGGGCTTCATGATGCGCGATGCGGCCACAGAGAAATACAGACTGGGCTACCGGCTTTGGGAGCTTTCGGCGAATCTCTCCCAAGAGGGCGATCCCGGCATCATTCTGCTGCCGGAGATGGAACGGCTGCGCGATCTTCTCGGCGAGACGATCTCGCTGTACGTGCAGGACGGCATGGAGCGCATCCGCATCCAAGCCGTGCAGAGCAACCACGCCATTCGCCGCGTTGCCCCTGTAGGGGCGCGAATGCCGCTTTACGTCGGCGCCTCGAGCAAGGTGCTCGTCGCCTTCGCTGAGCCTGCCGTGCAGCAGCAGCTTCTGGCTTCGGCCGACTGGCCGGCCGCATTGGATCAGCAGGCGTACCTGCAGCAGCTCAGCGACACCAAACGCGCCGGCTTCGCCACGAGCGTGGAAGAGCGCGAGCCCGGTGCGGCGGCCGTCTCCGCACCGATTATAGACCGCGGGGGCCGGCTTGTAGCCGCCCTCGCCGTATCGGGTCCAGCGAACAGGCTTACGCTGGAGCTGATGCAAGAGCAGGCGCCGCTCATTATGGAAGCGGCGCGGCGCATGGGCACGATGCTGCGCTAGCGCATCGTCCCGCAATCCCCTATCCTTGGTTTCAGGATAGGGGATTTTTTGCTTCTAGGAAGCCATACTAGAAGAGGGAAAGGAAGTGGCAAGCATGAAGAAGACAGCCTCGATGCTGGCGATCTGGATCAGCCTTGCCAGCAATATCGTGCTGACCGCCATCAAAATTGTCGTCGGTCTTCTAACAGGCAGCCAAGTGCTTATCGCCGACGGTATTCATAACGCGGGCGATGTGATCGCGACAGCGACAGCTTACAGCGCCATGCGCGTATCCTCGAAACCGGCGGATAGCGATCATCCGTACGGGCATGGCAAGGCCGAGGTGCTTGGCGCCTTCATCGTTGCGATCATTTTGGGCGCAGCCGCCATTTATATGGGGTATCACTCTATTCACGCGCTGTTTGAGCCTCCGGGCCATGCGGCTTTCATTGCTTTCGTGGCGGCGGTCATTTCGTTAATCTGGAAGCAAATTCTCTATGTCTACACGATGCGCATCGGACGCAAACTCAACAGCAAAGGCTTGATAGCGACGGCTTATGATCATTTGGCAGACGTTTATGCGTCTATCGCAGCCTCAGTCGGTATCGGTCTAGCCTTGATCGGCGACCATTACGGCTATGGAATTTTGGCCTATGGCGATCCTATAGCGGGAATCATCGTCTCTTTTCTGGTGCTGAAGCTTGCCTATGAGATGGGTCGGGAATCGTTCGATGTTCTGATGGAAAGAAGTGTCAACGAGGTTCAGATTGAACAATACGCGGCATTGATCCGTTCTGTGCCTGAAATCAAGCGGATTGACCGCCTGCGGGCCCGGGAGCACGGTCACTATATCCTAGTGGACGCCAGACTGGGTGTGCCCGGCACCCTTACCATCCAGGAAGGTCATGACATTATCCGCCGCATCAAGCATAAAATCCAATCCGCCCATAACGATGTGGACGAGGTGTTGGTGCATTTGAATCCTTGGTACAAGGAGCCCAACTAGCATTAGCTCATGAAAAAAACACCTCTTCGCGAGGCGGCTCCAACGAAGGAGCAGCTGTCTGAAGAGGTGTTTCTCTACGTCTTACTTGGCAAAAATATGATTGCCGATCTTAACCGTTTGCGGTCGCGACCAGATCCACTTGCTTGTTGCTGTTGCCGGATTGAAGTAATAGAGCGCACCGCCGCTTGGATCCCAGCCGCGCACAGCATCCTGTGCAGCTTGGTAGGCCGTGCTGTCCGGCGTCAACCAGTATTGCCCGTCAGACACTGCGGTGAAAGCTCCCGGTTCAAATACAATCCCTTCGATCGTATTCGGGAACTGACTTGATTTCAGACGATTCATGACTACCGCTCCGACGGCAACTTGTCCTGTATAGGACTCGCCCCGCGCTTCGCTGTAGATGACTTTCGCCAGAATATCAAGGTCCGCTTGATTGACCGAATACTTGCGTAAGCTTTGCCACGTATTTGCACCAACAATGCCATCAATCGTTAAGCCATAATTATATTGAAAATTACGCACAGCTGCGGCGGTTACTGGACCGTACACGCCATCTACCGGCTGCTGGTAATAGCCTAACATTTTAAGACGGAACTGGGCATCCCAGACGTCTCCGTTTTGAGAACCTGCCTGCAAAGTAACCGATGCGGCAGAAGTTGGTTGGCTCCATGCGCTTACAGATAGACCTAGACCAATCGAAGCGATCAGCATGACTAGGACGAGCCTTTTTAATGAGTTCATCTTCATCTCCCCTTTCGCTGTTATCCATTATAGGCGGGGAGGAAGGCGGGCTCAACCCGCAGTTATTACCAATGTGGCGCAATTCCTTGGGGCTCTAAGGCTGCGGCCGCCTCAAAAAACACAAAAAATCAGAGAAAGCCACATGGCAATCCCGGATTTTTTCGTTGTGTGTGATGTTTTATGACGAAAGATAAGATTAGTTTTTCTCAGCCAAGATTTGGCGAAGAACGGTTTGCAGAATACCGCCATTACGGTAGTAGTCCACATCAACCAAGCTGTCCAGACGCACCAGGGCGCTGAATTCGAAGCTTGTGCCGTCTTCGCGAGTCGCTGTTACTTTCACAGTCGAACCCGGTTGAACGTCGTTGCTCAGACCTGTGATGTCGAATGTTTCGCGGCCTGTAATGCCTAGGGACGTCCAGCTCTCGCCGTTCACGAATTGCAGCGGAAGTACGCCCATACCTACCAAGTTACTGCGGTGGATACGTTCGAAGCTTTCTGCGATAACCGCTTTGACGCCAAGCAGGAATGTACCTTTTGCCGCCCAGTCACGGGAGCTTCCAGTTCCGTACTCTTTACCGGCGATAACGACAAGGTTTTGACCTTCAGCTTGATATTTCATGGATGCATCGTAGATGGACTCCACTTCGCCAGTTGGCAGGTAAGTGGTTACGCCGCCTTCAGTTCCTGGCGCCACTTGGTTACGAATACGGATGTTCGCGAACGTTCCGCGCATCATCACTTCGTGGTTACCACGACGGGAACCGTAGGAGTTGAAGTCTTCTCTTTTTACACCATGGCCAATCAGGTATTGACCGGCAGGGCTGTCGACTTTGATGTTACCTGCAGGGGAGATGTGGTCCGTAGTAACGGAATCGCCCATGAGCGCAAGTGTTTTCGCAGCTTTGATGTCTGCGATATCATCAAGCACAGTACCAAGATCTGTGAAGAAAGGAGGCTCTTGGATGTACGTGGAGTTCGTGTCGAACTCGTATAGGTCGCCTTCCGGAATCGCGATTTGGTTGAAACGCTCGTTCGCGCGGAATACGTTGCTGTATTTGTCGCGGAACATGTCTGCGCTCATCGCGGAGTTCAACGCGTCTTGAATCTCTTGGTTTGTAGGCCAGATGTCTTTCAGGTAGACAGGTTGGTTGTTTTGGTCGTAGCCGATTGGATCGTTCGCCAAATCAATGTTTACTGTACCTGCAAGTGCGTAAGCCACAACAAGTGGAGGTGAGCCCAGGTAGTTCGCTTTGACTTGCGCGTGTACGCGGCCTTCAAAGTTACGGTTACCCGAGATCACAGCCGCAACAGTCATGTCGTTGTCTGCGATCGCTTTGCTGACTTCGTCAGGAAGCGGACCGGAGTTACCGATACAAGTTGCGCAGCCATAACCTGCAACGTGGAAGCCAAGCGCTTCAAGAGAAGGCAGAAGGCCTGATTTTTCCAGATACTCAGTAACAACCAGGGAACCAGGCGTCAGGGAGCTTTTCACGTAAGCCGGTTTTTTCAAACCGCGCTCAACCGCTTTTTTCGCTACCAGACCGGCACCGACCATTACGCTAGGGTTGGATGTGTTCGTACAGGAAGTGATCGCTGCAATTACGACAGCGCCAGTACCCATTTTAACGGTTTCGTTCGGGTAAACCACATCGACAACTTCAGCTACTTTCTCTTCGGAGAGACCGTATCCGCCTTTTTCGATTGGCTGACGAATGATGTTGTTGAAGGATTCTTTCATGTTCGTAAGTTCAACGCGGTCTTGCGGACGTTTAGGACCAGCCAAGCTTGGTACTACGGAGCTCAGATCAAGCTCGATCACGTCTGTGAACACAGGATCCGGCGTGCTGTCCGTACGGAACATGCCTTGTGCTTTATAATAAGCTTCAACCAGCGCGATTTGATCTTCTTCGCGGCCAGTGGAACGCAGGTAGTTCAATGTTTCGTTATCAACTGGGAAGAAGCCGATTGTTGCGCCGTACTCAGGAGCCATGTTCGCTACAGTTGCACGGTCAGCCAGGGAAATGTTGCTCAGACCAGGACCGAAGAACTCAACGAATTTACCTACAACGCCTTTTTTACGCAAGATTTGTGTAACAGTTAGAGCCAAGTCAGTTGCTGTAGCGCCTTCTGCCAATTGGCCTGTCAATTTGAAACCGACAACGTCCGGAGCTACGAAGTAAAGCGGTTGTCCAAGCATACCGGCTTCAGCTTCAATACCGCCGACACCCCAACCTACAACGCCAAGACCGTTGATCATTGTTGTATGGGAGTCTGTTCCTACGAGGGAATCCGGGTAAACAACTGTTTCGCCATCGATTGTTTTTGTAGCTGCAACAGAAGCAAGGTACTCCAAGTTAACTTGGTGAACGATACCTGTTGAAGGCGGAACTGCACGGAAGTTATCGAATGCTGTTTGCGCCCAGCGAAGGAAACGGTAACGCTCTTCGTTTCTTTCGAATTCTAAGTTAATGTTCATGTCAAGCGCATCCGGGGAACCGAAAGCGTCAACCATGACAGAGTGGTCGATAACGAGATCTACGGGAACAAGCGGGTTGATCCGTTTCGGATCTCCGCCTTCACGAGCCATTGTCGCACGCATTGCCGCAAGGTCAACGACGACAGGTACACCCGTGAAATCTTGAAGAACGATACGAGCAGGAATGAAAGGAATTTCTTTGTTGTCGTCACGGCCTTCAGCCCAGCCGGCGATTTGTTTCACATGTTCGCTTGTAATCGCACGACCGTCGAATTGACGGATAGCGGCTTCAAGCAAAACGCGAATGGAAACAGGAAGGTTGCTTACAGTACCGTGACCTTGGTTCTCAAAGTCAGGAAGACTGTAGTATTGGAACGATTGTGTTCCGACAGTTAACTGCTTACGCACAGAAAAAGTGTCCTTGTTGGACATAGGTTATTCCTCCTTTAATATCTTCATCCATTGGTTTCATCTAATGAAACTCAATTTCATAAATCCCCTACTTCAAGTATAGCGTTTCGGTGTGTATGAGTAAAGATTTATTTCAATCATTTTTGCCGCACAAATGTCATATATTGAATCAATTCAAAGCAAATCGGGCTCGTCCTAAGATGACAGTTATTTTGCCGCAAAAATGCTCTTTCCATAAATAAAGTTTCAACCGGGCGAGAAATCGCTCACCTAACTTTCCCAGCAAAAACTTTTTAGGAGGGTAACCCCGATGTCCTGGAAAACAGCGCTCTATAATTATGTCCACGCCAAAAATCAGTCAGAGCTTGAAGGCTCTGCAGCTCCAATGGAAGCTTATGTTTCAGACAGCGCTTATGTAAGCAGACAGGATGTGAGGGTACGCAGGCTCCTGGAAAGCTTTCACGACCGCGATGCCAAGCTGCTGCGCGGAGAGACGAAACTGCGTCTAACCGGTGTCAGAGAAGCAGCGCAAGGGATTATTGCGGATGTTAAGCTGCACCGCTTCATACACTACCGGATCGGTTCCGCCACGCATGTGGAGGAGCGCATTGAGCCTGAACGAATCCTCATAGACAGCACAGCGAACCGCTGGCAGGTGAGAAGCTCAGAGTCCCTTCAGGGGGAGAAATCGTCTCCGAACAAGCAACGGGGCGTCTTTTTCGCTGAGCAGGCAGATTTTGCGGAAGGCGTGCGCAGAGCGCCGTCGCTTCCTTATATCAACCATAGTATACTCAACAGCGGAGCTCAGGAATTCGTTCCGCGCAAAATCATTTATAATCGCGCCAAAGCCGTCCAATATGCGGAAACATGGTGGCAGACGCCGAACCCAAAGTATGAGGAGTTCGAAGTGGATTGCACCAATTATGTATCGCAATGCCTCTTTGCAGGCGGGGCTCCAATGGACTATACTGGGAAAAGGGATTTAGGCTGGTGGTACGCTGGCAGAAGAGGCCATCAAGAGCTGTGGAGCTTCTCCTGGGCGGTTGCCAATAGCTTGCAATCCTTCCTTTCGCACAGTCGTAAAGGGCTTCAAGGGCATATCGTTCAAGACCCGAGAGAACTACAGCCGGGAGACACCATCAGTTATGACTGGGACGGCGATGGCCGTTATCAGCATAATGTTGTTGTGACGGGCAAAGATGCCAACGGCATGCCGCTCGTCAATGCACACACGTATAATAGCCGCAACCGCTATTGGGCTTATAAAGATTCACCTGCTTGGACGGTGCGGACCCGATACGCATTCGTTCGAATTGCTGACGAAATGTAACAGGTACATTGGAAGGAAAAGAACGACTAGACGGAGGTACGCAATGAGCGGCAAAATAAGAGTTGGACTAATTTATGGAGGGAAATCAGGAGAGCATGACGTGTCCTTGCAAACAGCAATGGCCGTTATGAAAGCCGTAGACTTCACCAAGTATGAAGTTGTGCCGTTTTACATCTCCAAGAAAGGGGAATGGAAAAGCGGTGCGCCTCTATTGGCTCCTACTGCATCGAAAGAGGTATTGACGTTCAACAGCGTTGACTCCGCACATGCGCCTGTTTCAAATGCTTTAGCGCCTATTTTTGGATCCGTTCAACCGAAAGGCGATGTAGCTGTCGCTTCCGCCGCCGCGGCTGGAACGAAGGATGGCCTTGATGTCATTTTCCCGCTTTTGCACGGTACGTTTGGCGAAGACGGAACCATTCAGGGCTTGCTGGAAATGGCGAATGTCCCCTATGTAGGAGCAGGTGTACTGGCTTCTGCCGTGGGCATGGATAAAGTCATGATGAAAAAAATATTTGCGCAAGAAGGACTTCCGCAATGTATTTTCCGCCACTTCACCCGGGCAGAATGGGAAAAGAATCGCGCTTATCACCTCGTTGAGCTCGAAACGGCCATTGGCTACCCGTGTTTCGTGAAGCCGGCTAACTTGGGTTCCAGCGTTGGTATTTCCAAAGCAAGGAACCAAGCGGAGTTGATTGAGGCGGTTAATTTTGCCTTCCAATATGATCGTAAAGTCATTGTGGAAGAAAATATCGATGCCCGTGAGATTGAAGTTGCGGTACTCGGAAATGATGAGCCACAAGCGTCTGTTGTTGGCGAAATTGTTTCCTCGAACGAGTTTTACGATTATAAGGCCAAATATGTCGACGGCAAATCCGCGATGGTGATCCCGGCCGATATTCCGGCGGAAACTGCTGAGCAGGTCAGACAGCTTGCGCTTCAAGCCTTCTTGGCTGTGGATGGCAGCGGCTTGTCCCGTGTGGACTTTTTCCTCGGCAAAGCCGATCAAAAGATCTATATCAACGAAATCAACACAATGCCGGGCTTCACGCCTTACAGCATGTACCCATTGCTGTGGCAAGAATCCGGCAAGCCATACGCAGAGCTGCTGGATGATCTCATTCGTCTGGCTATAGAACGGCATACAGCGAAGCAAAGTATCCAATATTCTTTTGATGTGGAGTAGATGCTAATGGGATTCCAAACGGAGTTTAATTCGGTCTGTAAATTTAAGTCCTCGCAGGAGCTCTTCGAGCTTCTGGAGTATGGCCGCGGCAAAATGGTTAAAAGCGGCTTCCGCGTCTTCCCGACAGGGCAGAAGGTCATTGCGTATACGCCTGATAATGAAGCGATCGCCATCGTCAAAATCGTTGCTTCCATCGCGGAAATCAACTTCCAAGGCGAAGAAGTGACGCAAGTGGAGATGGAGCTGGTACGCCGTTTGACGGAGGAAGAGGCGCGTGTTCAGACGAAGCTTGCTTACGAGATGTTCTTTGGCGAGCAAGTTTAGGTAAAGGGAGACATCGTCCGGTGAGGTCGGTGTCTTTTTCTGTCTATAGGTGGGTGGGCTGCTGGGCGGCTGGGCCGTCTTTGGTTGTACTTTGTGCAATTTGGAAGCGGTTTACGCCTCGCAATCGCAATCTTCGTTGCACAAAGTGCAATTATTTTGGCCTCGTGGGGGCGACAGCGGCGGTTTTCGGCCCTGCATGTTGTACAGAGTACAACATAGGGGAGGGCTGGGCGCAAATTGGAGCCATAATGTTGTATAAAGTACAACGTAGGGGAGGGCTGGGTGCAAATTGCAGCCATAATGTTGTACAAAGTGCAACGTAGGGCAATTGTGCAGCTAGGCGATAAACACTTTACTTAAGTTCCACGCATTCCCCCCGTCCAATCACTCCCCCATGCCACAAACGTATCGCACAGCACAAAAATCGACTCGTCTCCAATCCTCAGCCATGCCCTTCTACGGCAAACGGTACTATACGAAATTAGTACTTATTCTTTTGAATCCCCGCAGCTACAATGTTCTTAGCAGACTCGCAGCGAAGGGATGAATAGAATGAAATTTACCGCCTATTGGCTTTTTAATATCGTGCTTGGCATACCGACACCGTTTGTGCTTATCTTCATGATCTTCGGCTTCTACGGCTTCATGGCTCCCTCATCGATCAATGACAAGTACATGGCTGCCGGAGCGCTGCTCGTGTACATTCTTATTTGGCTATTCGGCAATTTGCTGATCCTGCGGAAAGAAGACCGGGCCACCAGGCTGGGCATGCTTGCGCTGAGTCCGTTGCCTATTGCAATAACCGCTTTTTGCAGCTTCAAAATAATTGCGGCGGTTTCGTCCTAATAACGCTCTGCTCTGCCAATCCGGAAACAGATGAAAATGAATGTGCGAAATGGCCTGCGGGTAACCTAAGTCGGGATTATACTTAATTTCCTGGAGGTTACACATGCATGATTATTCGCTTTGGGTATGTGGCGATGTCGACCGTAGTCAAGAACGCCTCGCCGTCCAAAACAATGACTGCCACGAGCTTCAGTAAACTGTTGGACCGAGAGGCAGCCATCCGCAAACTGGAACGCCTTGGGGCGGAAAATTTGCATAATACATTGCGATTGCTGCGCCATAACCGGGCCCACGATATCATGGTTTTCCGCTTCTCCTCCAGATTCATCCCCCTCATCGGGCATGAGATGCTGGGCGATTGGAACCCCATTCCGACGCTTTCCGCTGAATTTGAAGAACTAGGCGCCTATGCTAAGCAGGCAGGCATGCGCGTCAGCTTTCATCCCGATCACTTTACCGTTCTGAGTACGCCGAAAGCAGACGTTTTGCAAAAATCCATCCTGGATCTGGAGCGGCATAACGCGATGCTGAATGCAATGGGGCTTGGCTCGGAAGCGAGATGCAACATCCATGTAGGCGGATCCTATGGGGATAAGAGTAAAGCGGCCAAACGGTTTATCCATAACTTTTCCACGCTGCGCCCGGAAATTCAAAGGCGGATTACCTTAGAAAACGACGACAAAACATTCAACGCGCTGGAGACGCTGAACATCGCTGAAACGGTAGGCGTTCCAATGGTTTTGGATATTCATCATCATGCGGTGAATAACGAGGGCGAGGATGCTGCGGCGCTGTGGCCGCGTATCCAACAAACGTGGCTAAACCCTGCCTCGAAGCAACAGCCACAGCAACAGCCACAGCAAGAGAATCAGCAGCCGGGCGAGGCGCTTCCGCCCAAAATACACGTTTCAAGCCCCAAAAGCGAGACCGACCGGAGAAGTCATGCCGACTATGTGGACGCAGGCCCTCTTCTTGCTTTTCTTCGAGTTATCGCCCCTGTTACCCCGAGGCTCGATATTATGATTGAAGCGAAGATGAAGGATGAGGCGTTATTTCGTCTGATGGAGGATTTTAAGCTGCAAGAGGACGTCACGGTGCTCGATCAAGCCTCTGTTAAGCTATAGCGATTCATATTTATTCCTTGAAATGTTTGGCAAAATGGGGTACTTTGGAGAGTGGGTATGAATGACGCACAATCCAATGTTGAGAGGGGTTTTTAACGACCATGAGTCAACTGTTAACAGGAAAAAATATACTGGTCATGGGTGTTGCCAATGATCGCAGCATCGCGTGGGCGATTGCACAATCTTTAGCGGCGCAAGGAGCGAATTTAGTATTTACGTTTGAAAATGAACGTGTCGAGGAGCGTGTTCGCAAGCTTGCCGACACCATTCCAGGCTCAACGCTTATGCCTTGCAACGTAACGGTAGATGCTGAAATCGATACGTTGGCGGAGACGCTCAAAACGAAGTTCGGTGTCGTTCATGGCCTTGTACATAGTATTGCTTTTGCCAGAACGGAAGAGCTGGACGGACTGTTCGTTGACACATCGCGTGACGGCTTTGCCTTAGCGCATGACATCAGCGCATACTCGCTTGTTGCGGTTTCCAAACGCATTTATCCGCTTATGACGGAAGGCGGCAGCATCATGACGATGACTTACCTTGGCGCTGAGCGCGCAATGAAAAACTACAACGTCATGGGCGTGGCCAAAGCTGCGTTGGAAGCGTCCGTACGCTATCTGGCGGCTGACCTCGGCCAATTCGGCATTCGCGTAAACGGCATTTCCGCCGGACCGATTCGTACCTTGGCGGCCAAAGGCATCAAGGATTTCAACTCGATCCTGCGTCAAGTCGAAGAGAAGGCTCCGCTGCGTAAAACAACCGAAACTGCTGAAGTGGGCGACACCGCGATGTTCTTGATGAGCAACCTGTCCCGCGGCATTACGGGAGAAGTTATTTATGTGGACGGCGGCTATCATATCGTTGGAATTTAAGGGAAGAATCCATTATTTATACGAATTATTTATCCGTATTGCCGACTCGGCAGTGCGGATTTTTTATTGGCGGATAGTCAAAAATATCTTTATTATTTTTAATAAATGTATGAATGTACGAATATTTTGGGATGAAACGCACTAGTAATTAAAACGTATAATTTACTATACTTAACTTACTCCTAAATCTAAATCTAAATCTAAATAAAAAAGAAAGAGTTGATATAAGTGGTAAACAGTGGGGCGGAGCCGTTCGTCGTCGGCAGTAAAAATTTTACGGCAGTGGCTATTAATACGGCAGCCAAGGCTGGGCAATGGATCAAAATCAAGATGGGGGATATCAACCGCATTGATACGAAGTTCTCCCCGCAGGATCTGGTGACGGAAGTGGATAAGGGCTCGGAAAAACTCATCCGCAACTTGATCATGACGCATTTCCCCGACCATTCCATTCTGGGTGAAGAAGGGGTGGAGCCGGGGCCGGAAGCATCGGCCAAGGCACTGCAAGCCATGAGTGAGGAAGAGTACCTCTGGATCGTAGATCCTATTGATGGAACGACGAATTTTGTTCATGGGTTTCCGTTCTTCTCCGTTTCGATTGCGCTCGCTCACAAAGGCGAGATTATTGTCGGCGTCGTGTACGACCCTTCCCGTGACGAGCTGTTCGTTGCCGAGAAAGGGAAAGGCGCTTACATGCACGGCAAAAAGACAGTCGTATCGCTGGATGGGCAGCTAGCGGGCAGTCTGGTGGCTACGGGCTTTCCAGCGGACCGCAACGGAGCGCTGCCGGTTAACCTGAAGGGCATTCAGGCGTTGTCTCCCCAAGTGCGCAATCTAAGGATCGCAGGCTCAGCCGCGCTTCACTTAGCTTATGTGGCCTCAGGACGCCTTAGCGGCTTCTGGGAAATCGGTTTGAATGCCTGGGATATTGCAGCAGGTGCCTTGCTGATTCAAGAGTCAGGCGGCAAGGTGACGGACACGGAAGGCAGACCTTACAATTTGGCTGTTCGCAATGTGCTGGCTACCAACGGACATATCCATGATGAACTGAGACAAGAGCTGGTGAAAGCGGAAGCAACCGGATTTTAACTGAACGTTATAGCTAAGAAACCTGAGACGCAAGTCTGAGGTTTTTTTGATTCTTCCTATCTGGTACAATCGCTGATAATACACTATAATATGAAGTATAATCATTGTTTAAACGTTTCAACTAACGATCAGGAAATGGATGGAGCTAATATGACGACGAACACACAATCTCAATCGGTTGCCGGACCTGATATCATTACCTTCGGAGAAACGATGGCGCTTCTTATGCCTTCCAACGGAAAAGGGCTGGAGTATTCCTCTGAGCTGCACAGCTTGTTTGGCGGCGCGGAGAGCAACGTAGCCATCGGTATTTCCCGGCTTGGGGGGAAAGCAGGCTGGTTCGGACGGTTAGGCAAGGACCCTATGGGCCGTCTGATTTTCAAGAAAATTCGCGGCGAAGGCGTCGATGTTTCCCGTGCTGAACTAACAGCGGAAGCTCCGACAGGGCTTATGATGCGCGAGGTCATCATGGGCAAAACCTCTGTGTATTATTACCGTAAAAACTCGGCGGCAAGCCGGATGAGCGCAAAACATTTGGACGAAGACTATATCGCTGGAGCTAAAATTCTGCATATCACCGGCATCACGCCGGCCTTGAGCGAGTCTTGCAAAGAAGCTGCGTTCGAAGCGGTCCGCATAGCCCGCAAACATGGCGTCAAAGTCAGCTTCGATCCTAATCTGCGGCTGAAGCTGTGGAGTATCGAGGAAGCGCGTCCCGTGCTGCTTGAGCTTGCCGAATTGGCTGACATTTTCCTGCCGGGCCTTGATGAATTGAAGCTGCTTTATCAGTCGGAGGATTGGGATGTCATTGTAGGCAAGCTGCGTGAATTGTCCGCTGTATCCATCGTCAAAGGCGGAGAGAACGAGACCTACGTCGTAACGCAGGATTCGGTTACAGCCGTTCCTTATTTTAAGGCGGAGCAGGTGGTCGATACCGTTGGTGCAGGCGATGGCTTTTGTGCCGGGTTTTTGGTAGGCTTGTCCAAAGAATACGAGTATGCGGAAGCGGTGCGTATCGGGAATTTGGTGGGCTCCTTGATCGTTCAAACCGAAGGGGATTGGGAAGGCGCTCCGACATGGGAACAAGTAGACGCTATTCTTAACGACGTTAAACATATAGAACGCTAAATACATGCTCGCAAAAGAAGGGGAAGATTCCGTTGAAAAAATTGAAGCTTGTTCAACAAATATCAAGTGAGGGCGTCGTTGCCGTACTGCGTGGCGAGACGCCGGAAGAAGTCGTCGAAATGGCGGATCAAGCTATTGCAGGAGGCATCAAAGTCATCGAAGTCACGATGACCGTGCCATTCGCGCTGCGCGCCATCGAGGAGCTGGCGAAGCGCTACTCGAGCACTACGCAGGACGCGTCCAAGTACGCGATAATCGGGGTGGGCACAGCCCTTGACCCGGAAACAGCGCGTGCCGCAATCCTGAGCGGGGCCGAGTTTGTCGTCGGCCCGTCGCTTAACCCGAACACGGTTGCGCTCTGCAACCGTTACCGTGTGCCCGTCATGCCGGGCTGCATGACGATTCAAGAGATTCAAACGGCGCTGGAGCTTGGCGTCGATATCGTGAAGCTCTTCCCGGGCAATCTCTACTCGCCGGCAATGATTAAGGCCATTAAAGGTCCACTGCCGCAGGCGAACATCATGCCAACCGGCGGGGTCTCGCTGAGCAACCTCGGCGAATGGATCTCGGCCGGCGCCGTTGCCGTCGGCATCGGTTCCGATTTGACCAGCGAAGCGGTCAAAACCGGCGATTACAGCCTTGTGGCCAAGAGGGCTGCGCAATATATCGAGGCCTATCAAGCGGCCAAAAAGTAAAGCGATGGCACATAGCGGAGCGAAGCTGCTGCTGCAGGTTGAGGATCTTCAGGCATCGATTGCCTTTTATACGAAACAGCTGGACTGGGAGCTGCTCGAAAGAGCGGCGTCCGGTCCAGCTGCGCTTCTGAGAATCGTCATGGACTATAACGTTTTATTGATACAGCGAAATCCCTCTGCTCAGCAGGTAGCCGAAGTGAAGGAGACGCAACTATTGCACTGGCTGCAGCCTAAACACTCTTCGCCAAAAACCGGAGATCTTATCTACGTCGGCGTACCCTCGGTGAACGGTGTGGAGCAAACTTTGCAAGCCAAAGGCTGCAAAGGGCTGCGAAAAGAAGAGGACCCCGGACATATTCGGAAGCTTTTTGTTCCCGACATCGATGGATATACGTTTGTATATTGGGAGGAGCTAACCGCTGCCCCTGCTGAGATTGTTGAGATGTATGCGGTTGGAGCCGGTGAGCTGGAAAGTGCAGTAGCCGGCTTGACGGAGGAGCAGCTGAGCTTATCGCAGGCCCCGGGCAAATGGTCTATTCGCGAGCAAGTACTGCATCTGATCGACTTAGAAATGGTCACGATGCATAAAGTGAAATTCGCTTTGGCAGAGCCGGGCCGCACCTATCAAGGCAATGGCTTTTCGCAGGATGATTGGAGCGCAGGGCTGGATTACCGCAATCGGCCGATTCATCCGGAAGTACAGCTCTTCCGCGCTATGCGGCAGCATATCCTTGGCCTGTGCGAACATTTGCCGGATGCTCTCGAGAGGACCGTCGTCACGAAGGACCGCGAAGAGTCCATTGCCAAATTGCTGAAAATGATGGCGGGTCATGCGAAGCATCATATCCGAGCTGTGCGGCTCATTCGGGAGCAGCATGGTTGTTGAGCGGCTGGGATCGCAAGAGCTGAACCCGGAATCTGCAGCAAGGAATCAGCACCCCAGCACCCAACCCAAGTCGCAAAAGAACGCAGTAAAACCCCGGTCAAAAGACTCGGGGTTTTTATTGATTTTGGGCTGAAAACTTGCTAAAATAAAGATTGATTCAAATATTTAGGATAAATAACAGTATTATCCTAATATAATTATAGCATCAAAACAACCTCCATGTCAAATCGTTATAAAATGGTAAGAAAAGAGGCGTTGTCATGAGTCTAACAGATCAAGCATGGGCAGCAGAAAAGCAAAGAGTGCAGGAAGTAACAGCCAAGATTTCGGTCAAAATCGCAGAGTTGGAAGAGCAGGCTGGCCTGGTTCAATC
This sequence comes from Paenibacillus sp. FW126-R14, assembly GCF_058789495.1. NCBI lineage: Bacteria > Bacillati > Bacillota > Bacilli > Caryophanales > Paenibacillaceae > Paenibacillus > Paenibacillus sp. FW126-R14. Next base: position 19,904 of record NZ_JBYTBS010000049.1, read on the forward strand.
TGACGTTGTGGAAATTCGCAAACATTATTGGGACGAAGTGACGATGGATATGAGCACGGCGGAAGACGCGGTGGAATCCATTGCGAGCATGAGGCAGCAAGCAGAAGTGCTCTCTGAGCGGGAACGAACCTATCGGCAAGCGGCCAAAGCTTTAGGCAAGCTTCGCAGGCTCGTTCACTCTCCTTATTTTGGCCGAATTGATTTCATTGAACGCGGTGAGCGGACAGAAGAGGCTGTTTATTTGGGCATTGCTTCTTTTCTCGATGAGGAAGAAGGCCAGTATCTTGTCTACGATTGGCGTGCTCCCATCTCCAGCTTGTATTATGATTTTGCGCCGGGAGAAGTAGCCTTTGCTACACTGAGTGGCACCGTAGAAGGGCAGATGGTTTTGAAGCGTCAATATGTGATTCGCGACCGTCATATTCACCTCATGTTTGATACCGGAGTGACCATCGGCGATGAGTTGCTGAAGCAAGTGCTAAGCCGGAGCTCGGATGCACAAATGAAGACGATCGTAGCGACTATTCAAAAAGAACAAAACCGCATTATTCGCAACGACAACGCACACATGTTAATCGTGCAGGGCGCTGCGGGCAGCGGTAAAACGTCGGCCGCTCTGCAAAGAGTCGCGTACCTCCTTTATAAACACCGGGATAAGCTGAGCTCCGATCAGATGGTATTATTTTCGCCAAACCCGCTATTTAATCATTACGTGTCCACGGTGCTGCCGGAGTTAGGCGAAGAAAATATGCAGCAAACGACTTACCAGGCTTATCTGGAGCATCGTTTGGGCGGGATGTTTGAGGTGGAGGATTCTTTCACGCAGTTGGAATACATTTTAATGAGAGGCAGCTCTTCCGGTGTGTCCGAAGGAACGCCTGTGACTGAAGAGGCTTATGAGGCTCGTTTGAGCGGAATTTACTATAAATCTTCAACTTCTTTTCTTACCGTTATTGAAGCTTACAAAAAGCAGCTGGAGCACACAGGGATGCTGTTTAATCCTGTTCATTTTCGGGAAAAAGAAGTGCTTAGCGCGGCCCGGTTGACGGAACGCTTTTATAGTTACGATGCATCCATTCGGCTGCCGAATCGTTTGGCATTGTTGAAAGAGTGGATCGTGGAGCAGCTTGAGCATTTTGCCGAGCTTGAAATGGAGGAAGCTTGGATGGACGAGGAGATTGAACTCCTCAGCAGCGAGGACTATCATCGTGCTTATTTGCGGCTGCTCAAAATGGAGGGTGGCTTGGGAGCTTCATTCGACGATTATGATCAAGAAAGGCTGCTTCTGGCCCGGATCGTGATGAAGGAGCACTTAAAACCTGTTCAAAGTATGGTGAAACAGTTTAAGTTCGTTGATCTGACTGGTCTTTATGGGCAGTTGTTCCGCGATGAGAAAGAGGCGGAAGAGGGAGGACGGATAGCGGAGAAACCGCGCTATTGGGCTGAAATCTGCGGGCGGACGCTGGAGGAGCTGGCGCAGGCCAGGCTGCCGTACGAGGACGCTACGCCGTTCCTTTATTTGACGGAAGCCGTCTGCGGCTTCCGGACGAACGCTGCCGTGCGCCATGTCATCATCGACGAGGCGCAGGACTACTCTCCGTTTCAGCTGGCTTATCTGAAACGGCTGTTCCCGCGCTGCCGCATGACAGCGCTCGGGGATCTGGGCCAGGCGATCTATTCGCACGCTTCCGCGTACAGCGAAATCGATCCGATCGCCGCCTTGTATGGGCCGGAACAAACGGAAGTTATCCGTTTGTTCCGCAGCTACCGCTCCACGCGCGAGATCGTGGAGTTCACCCGCGGCATCGTGCCCGGCGGCGATGCCATAGAGCCCTTCACCCGCGCCGGCGCTTTGCCGCGGGTGGTGAAAACCAGCGATCGCGGATCGCTGCATAGCCTCCTTGCAGCCGAAGCAGCGCGGCTGCTGGGCGAGGGCTATGCCTCCATCGCGATCATTACCAAGACCGCGAGCGAGAGCGAGCTCGCGCATCAAGCCCTTGCGCCCCTGCTGGAGGTACCGCTGGGGCGCATCACCAAGCATAGCCCGACCTTCGAGTCGGGCGTGCTCGTCATCCCTTCGTATCTTGCGAAGGGGGTGGAATTCGATGCCGTCCTCATCTATGATGGTTCCCATCATCAGTACGGCCATGAAAACGAGCGCAAGCTGTTTTACACCGCTTGCACCCGGGCGATGCACGAATTGTGCATCTTCGTGCTCGGCGACCCGTGCCGGTTTATTACGAGTCAGCCGGAGGAGACGTATGTGCTAATGGACACAGAGGGAGTTATTTGTGACAACAGCTAGCCGATGAAGTTGTAACGGACACCGCAGCCTGTATTGGCCATATTGAATGGAGCCAAGCTTCTCCGAAGAGGAAATAAAGGCGCTCGTGTCTGTAAGGATCTGATATGGAGCATTTTGGCCGCAATAGCGACTCTCGGGTCCGTTACGTGCTGTGCTGAGAAGGGGGAAGTTGCAAGCTGAGACTCCCCCAAAAAACGCAAAGAACCCGTTGATCACATATGCGATGCGATCAGCGGGTTCTTTGTGTTACTTGTTGCGTTCCGCGTCGTACTCACTGGCGAATTCGGCCAGAGACTTCACCTTACCATGTGGATGTCTAGCTTGTTTGCGGCTTTTCCATGCAGCTTCTTCGCGGCGTTTCGATTGGCTCATAGCACAAAACCTCCTATGGTATGCGGATGGGTGTTGCTCTAATAAAATGTGATTCGGATGTCTCTTTTATGCAAGGCTATTTGTGGTTGCAAGCTTTTACAGCTCTGTGGTTGTCCTCCCCGCAAACCATAAAAAAAGCTGCCCCTCCGTCATCAGCGATGACTTCTGGGACAGCTTTTTCCTTTGATCTATTCCGTAGCGACGGATTGATCAGCTTGCATATTAACCGGAGAAATACGGATGAAATTAGTTTCCAGATCGCTTAGCAGACCGTCGATTTTAGCCGCTGCTTCCGGTTGACCGGAGTTAGCAAGCTCTGTGCGGTAAGCGCTAAGCAGTTCTGTGAGATCATTTTTACTTTGTACGCCAATGGACTCGATTTTAACTTTAGCGCCCTTAGCGATACGACGTTCGATAGCTGCTTGATCCAGACCCATTTCCGGTACAAGGCGTTGGTAGATCACGCCACCTGTCATCCCTGCGCAAATCCATGGACCCGGATCGCCCATTACAACGGCACGACCGTTAGTCATGTACTCGAATGCGAAGCCTTTGAGGTTCGCACGAGCAGCCAATCCGCCAAGCTCATCACGGAGAGGCGTTGTGATTTCGCCGCCGAATACGACGTCTGCACCGGAGAAACGGATACAAGCGCGCGTATCTGCACTGCCTTGAATCAAGAACAAGCCTTTCTGTGCGCCGTAACCGAACGATTTACCAACGCTGCCGTTGATGAAGGTGTTGTTTTTGCCAAGCGATTTTACGATGGCAACTTTACCGCCGAACGCCATTTTACCAAGACCGTCCTCAGCACCACCTTGAACAGTGATGTCAACGCCGCGGGCATTGAATGCAGCCAAGCCGTTACCTGGAACAGAACCGTCAATGAGGTTCAGAGCGATAGCAGGCAGTTCATCGTAGCTGCCGTCGAAACGGTCTCTTACGCGATGGCTGGAGTAGCGAGTTCCGAGAATACGGGACTCTGCATCCACTTTGGACCAATTGCGAACGATCGGAGCATCAAGCGCCAACGATTCTGGGAAGAATTCAAGACCTTCTGCGCCAGCCGCGATACGGATGTCAGAGGAAACCGCTGCTTCTTCCATAGCTCTTTCAGCGTCAGAAATGAACTGAAGCGGAGCCGGACGAAGAATGTCAGACAGATCAATGCGATCCAAGTGGCTAACTTGCTCAAGCAGGTCGGAACGGCCTACAAGATCCTGCAGACTAGTGAATCCAAGGGATGCAACAACTTCACGCACTTCTTCGCCAATACCGCCGAACAAACGAACCAAGCTGTCTACAGCTACGTCGAATTGACGAGGTACGAAGCGGCGAAGACCTTTTTCTTCCGCTTCTTCCATGGAATCGATTTGGGTTGCGATACCGACGTGGCAAGTGTCCAAGTGACAGCCGCGGCAAGTTGTACAACCGATCGATTGCATAGCGATACTTCCGAAGCCTGCACGGTTCGCACCGAGCATAACCATTTTAACAACATCCGCACCTGATTTCAGACCGCCATCGGACCACAGCTCAACGCGGTGACGAAGACCGGCTTCGATCAATGCAACGTGAGCAAGCTTAGTTCCGATTTCAGTAGGAAGACCTACGTGTGTCAAGGAGTGGATACGAGCCGCACCTGTACCGCCGTCGAAACCGGAGAGGGTAATAACGTCAGCGCCTGCTTTGGCAACACCGACCGCAATTGTACCAATACCAGGTACGACAGGGATTTTCACGATGATTTTGGCTTTACGGCCGCTTGCTTCTTTCAACTCGGAAATGATTTGGGCCAAATCCTCAATCGAATAAATATCATGGTTATTCGAAGGGGAGATCAAGTCGGAGCCGATTGTCGCATTACGGGCTGCCGCAATTTTGGCCGTAACTTTGGAACCTGGCAAGTGACCGCCTTCGCCCGGTTTAGCGCCTTGACCGATTTTGATTTCAAGGAATGCTACCGCGTTAGCGAGTTCTACGTTAACACCGAAACGTCCGGATGCGACTTGCGCGCCGCGCGTTTTTTTGTAACGTCCAAGCATATCTTTAATCTCTCCGCCCTCGCCGTTCATGGTAACCATGTTCAGGCGTTCGCCGGCTTCAGCATAGGCACGGAAAGCTGTTTCGTTCTGTGAACCGAAGGACATGGAGGAAATCAGCATCGGCAAGGAATGATCGCCAATGGAGATATCAACCTTCGATGGATCAAGCGGCTTGCGGCCGTCGGCCAGCGCTTTCTCAACATTGAATCCAGCGATATGACGAATGGAAATCGGATTTTTCTTCTCTTCTTCACGCAGCTTGTCGCGGTAGTCTTCATAAGAAGCAGCCCCTGAAGCGGCATCGCCTAATGCTTTCCACATACGTTGGAAGAAACGGAAGTTTTTCGCTGCTTTCGCCTTCGGATTGGTGAAGTCGTTATAACGAGCTTCTGCCTCCGCTTCAAGCTGGGCAAAGCCTGTTCCGCCTTTTTCACTGCCGAGGTAGTTCACGATATCCAGCACCTCAGCCACTTCCGGATGGAAGCCGATGGAGGAGAAGAAACGCGTATAGCCGCGAAGCTCGTGTGTACCGATCGTGGAGATCACTTTCTCCAGACCTTTGGTCAGAGCTGAATATACTTTGCGTGCTGCTGCCGCATTGCCATCTTTATCAGAAGCCGTTGAGAACAACAGGTAAGGTGAGATGACGTCAGCGCCAAGACCGCAGGCTACAGCGATATCATGCAGGTTGCGAATAGCAGCCGAACGCAGGACTAATGTAACGTGACGGCGCAGGTTATCGCCGAAAGTCAGCTTTTCTGCACGCAGCGCGATATCGATTTTGGATACGGCTAGGTGAGGCTCAAGCCACAAACGATCGTTCTGGTGAGCTTCCGCATCGTCAAGCACGATGAGTGCAGCGCCAGCACGGGCAGCGGCGATCGCGTCAGCAGCCAAAGCGTCCAAACCTGCGCTCAGAGACGTTCCTCTTGCGAAGGTCGTGGAAAGCACGGCCACCGCATTGTCACCTTGCGCACGGAACAAAGCAACTAATTGCTCAAAGGAAGGCTGGGACAGATGCTCTTCGCTGTCTACGCCGTTCGTACCTTCGAGTACAAGCGGAGCCAGAAGCTCAAGACGCAGGTTTCCATCAACCTGTGAGTAAACGGGCGTACGCGCACCTGCGATAACACGAGTGGAGAAATGCTCCATTTCACGGTCACGGTCAATCGCCGGGTTCGTAACAACCGCTACGCTCTCTTTAATGAAGTCAGGCACATTTTGACGTTCCCAAGCAATTGCTGCGTGAGGCGAATCGTGGCCCAGGGAGCGGATTGGCTCGGCGCCTGTTTCAGACATCGTTTCGATATGGGAAATTCCGTCGCGATCCCAACCGAACGCACTGTACAGTTGATCTGTTGCTACCATATTTTCATTGAGCTCAGCTTGCACGTCCGTTTTTGCAGGATTCAGATATTTGCGAAGACCGCTAATATTCAGACGTTTGCTTGCGCGCTCGTACACTAAAGTTTGTACTTCATGGTAAGGAATAACTTGGACATGCTCACCCGGCGTTAGGACAACGCCGACTTTCTCGCCTGGTGCGATAGGTTTCGGATCGGCAACCATTTCTCCTACCGTAATGACACCTTGCTCGGAAGAGAAGTACAAGGAAGAATCGCTTTCAACCATCCAAACCGGACGAAGACCAAGCGCATCTACGCTGAAAATACATTCGTTGCCGTAACGGGAAACGATACCTGCAGGCCCTTGTGCGAAGTGGCCCCATACTTGGCGGAAATACACATACAGATCTTGAAGTTCAGGACGGAATTGTTTCATTTCATTAATAATAGGAGGGAAAACCATTTCCATGGCTTCAAAAAGGGATAAACCAAAACGGTGAATGAACGTTTCAATCGTTCTGTTCATGTCCTGGGAGTCAGAACCGCCGCTAACAAGCGGTACGCCGACCATGTCAGCTTCGATACGAAGTTTCTTAACAGTATTGATTTCACCATTGTGCCCTAGCAGGGAGAACGGTTGAACGCGGAAAAAGCTGGATAGTGTGTTGGTGGAATACCGGTTGTGACCAATAGTGACTTGGGAAGCGAAAAGCGGATCGCGTGTATCGTTGAAATATTTCGGCAGAATGCTTGCTGCACCCAATACCTTGTAGGCAGAAGTTACATTGCTTAGTGTCGCAACGTGAACGTTGTAACGGTCTTCGATGGCAATATGAAGTTCAAAAAGGTGATCAGCCACTTGGCCTTCCGTTCTGTTGCTGATGGCAGCGATTTGCCAGAAAGTGGGCTCGTCGTTCAATCCGTTCGGACCAAGGACACTGCTATCGACTTGGTTTTCCTGCTCGAGAATGATGGACACATCGTGGGAGGCAAACAGCTCACGGATGCCATTCTGAATCTCGGTAACGGTCAGGTCAAGTTTGCGCGGAACAAAGATATGCCCGACAGAAAAACGGTTATCGTAGGCAAGCTTGCCGTCCAAACCAGCGTCTGTTAATTTCTTTTCCCAAAGGGCGCGTGGGATGTCAGTTAAAATACCACAACCGTCGCCTTCGCCGTTAATAAATCCGGAGCGATGTTCCATTTTGACAAGAGCATCAATCGTCTTTTGGATGTTTTCACGGGTAGGATGACCGTTTTTTTCAATAATACAGATAATTCCGCAACTGTCATGTTCGATTCCTAGTAGATCTTGAAAACGGCCTTCATTACGCATAATTTCATTCATTGCTCGGTCAGTCGCCTGACCGTCACCTCCCATACATAATTAAACTCCTCTTCCTACTTACGCTTCTTGCATTTTGGCTTTAGGAGCCCGCAACTCTTAGCATTTTCAATGGATGGCCGCAAAGTGGCCAAAAACGAAATATGCGAGATTTTGAATAAAAATGCAATTTAACTGAATAGCATGCCAATTTCGAGGAAATGGCTCCCTTGAATTCAGTCAAGAATCGACCCGTTATAAAGTAGGGCATAGCATACAAAAAACGAACGTGAAATTGTAAATCATGCCCTAACTTTCTAGGAGAATACTGCGAAAACAAGACTTTTCGTGAAAAGGGTAAAAGTAATCTTAGAATAGCATGAAAAAGTTCATCCGACAATAGTCGCAAAGCGAAAACAGAAATGTAAGCGCTACCTTTTTTGTATACTGGTGAATAAAACCAATTTATTCATAGCTTGGATTAGGCTAAAAATACGAACGAACTATGATTCAAGTGGGATCATAGTTCGTTTTTGGGACATGCTGAGTGTGGGAGGCAGCAAGTATTTCCTGCTGCCGCAGGGGGGCGAACCACGGATATTTTTGAGCAAAGATGCGATAATTGTTTGTATTTTCTAACAAATTTACGCTTATGAATCAGCCGCGGATTGGCGTTGAGTCATTGTAAGATTAAGCGTACGATTTCTGCTTTTTCGTTGAGAATGTTAACATTTCGTCTTTTTGCTTGATTAGTTTGTATGAGCCGATTTCGATGTAACTTTCTTTTACATGATTTATCTATAAATAGATTTATTAAGAGTAATTGTCCTAATAGGTTACATCAAAGCTAGAATTATATCCAAAATATGGATTGATCTAGTCTTTTGGATATTTATCTCGTTTTCATTGTTTTGAATGCGTTGTCGACTGCATCCAGCGTCTTCGCGATGTCTTCTTCCGTATGGGCGATGGTCATGAACCATGCTTCATATTTGGAAGGTGCAAGGTTGATGCCCTGCTCCAGCATGAGGCGGAAGAAGTCCGCGAAGCGTTCGCCGTCCGTATCCTGCGCTTCGTCATAGTTGGTGACGGGATGATCGCAGAAGTGGGTAGAGAAGGCGCCGCCGATCCGGTTCAGCGTCAAGGCGATGCCATGTCTCGCGGCGGATTCCGCGATGCCGCCGGCAAGCGTTGCGCCAAGCTGCTCGAGCTTGGCGTAAACGCCTGCCTGCTGGAGCACCTCCAGGCAGGCGATGCCGGCCGAGATGGAGGCGGGGTTCCCCGCCATCGTGCCGGCCTGGTACGCAGGTCCGAGCGGAGCGACCTGCTCCATCACGGCTTTGCGGCCCCCGTAGGCCCCGATCGGCAGTCCGCCGCCGATCACTTTGCCCAGGGCCGTCAGGTCCGGCTCGACGGCGGCGAAGCGCGCCGCCGCCTCGGCCGTACCGCCCTCCGCCAGCGGGAGGCCGGGGTAGGTCTGTGCCGCTCCGTAATGGAAGCGGAACGCCGTGATGACCTCGTCGTAGATGACGAGGGCGCCGTGTTTGCGGGCAGCCGCGCAGAGCTGCTCGAGGTAGCCGGCATGGGGCATGACCATGCCGAAGTTGCCGACGATGGGCTCGATCATCACGGCGGCGATGTCTTCGCCCCAGCGCGCAAGGGCGGCTTCCAGTGCCGGAATGTCGTTGAACGGAACGGTGATGACCTCTTGCGCGATGCTTGCCGGCACGCCGGCGCTGTCCGGCGTGCCGAGCGTGGACGGCCCGGAGCCGGCGGCCACGAGCACGAGATCGGAGTGGCCGTGGTAGCAGCCGGCGAACTTAATGATTTTGTTGCGCCCGGTATAGGCGCGCGCTACGCGGATCGTCGTCATCACGGCCTCGGTGCCGGAGTTGACGAAGCGCACTTTGTCCAGCGAAGGAATCGCGGACTTCAGCATTTTGGCGAACTCGATCTCGAGTTCGGTCGGGGTGCCGTACAGCGTGCCGTTCTGTGCGGCGCGGCAAATCGCTTCTGTCACGTGCGGGTGCGCGTGACCGGTAATGATAGGGCCATAGGCGGCGAGGTAGTCAATGAAGCGATTCCCGTCTACATCCCAGAAGTGTGCGCCCTGCGCACGCTTCATGAAGACGGGAGCGCCGCCGCCGACGGCTTTGAATGAGCGGGAAGGGGAATTGACCCCGCCAACGATGTGCTGCAGTGCTTCCTGATATAATTGCTCGGAGTTTTTGCGTTCCATAAGAGAAAATCAGTCCTTTATTTCGTAGTATTTGTTTTGTCTTTTGACCTTTGTTTGCCTTGACCCTAGTCCTTACCCTAGTCCTTGCCTTAGTCCTTGCCTTAGTCCTTGCTTAGTCCTTGCCTTAGTCCTTGCCTTAGTCCTTGCCTTAGTCCTTGCCTTAGTCCATGCCTTAGTCCACGCCGTAGTCCTTGCCTCAGTCCTTGACCTTAGTCCTTAACCTCAGTCCTCACGCCCTCTAAACTCCAACGGACTCACAGGACGTTATGTAGCCCTTCTAAGCCAAATTGATAATGTAACGGACAGAGATAACGTTATTCGACCACGCTGGCACTATTTTCAATGGTAATAAGTCTAATAACGCCTACCGAGTCCGATAGGAATCGCTAGCCGCCCCAAACGCACAAATAACGTCCCCGGAGTCCGCTGCGGACATCTCACAAAAAGCCTCTACTTGCGGGGCTCTAAGCCCTGCGCCAAGTAGAGGCATGTTCTTACTTCGCCGTTGTTTTCACGGATGACTTCGGTGTAGGGGACGGCGACGGCTTCGTTGGGCCGGTGTCCGCTTCCGCCTTGCCGGCAAACAGATCCTTAACATATTGCTGGAGCTTATCTTTGTTGGCTGTAATCACCGCAGCGCCCCGGACATTCTTCTCAGCGAGGAGATCGGTCGGCGGAAGCTGGGAGGAAATAATGCCGTCCGCTTTGGCTTCATAGCCTAGGGTAGCGAGCTTCAGCATATCCGAAACGCTTAGATTGGTATCAATGTAAGGGTCCATGGCGTTCAAAATTTTGGGCAGCTTAATGAGCGATGACGTAGTTTGCATTTTTTGGGCTACTGCCGTAAGAAACTTCCGTTGACGTTCCGTACGCGAGAAATCGGATAGAGCATCGTGCCGGAAGCGCACGTACTGCAGAGCCGTTTTGCCGTCGAGATGCTGAGGCCCTTTTTTCAAATTAATATCATACACATGGTCATCTTCCGAATCGGAATATTTCATATCCTTTTCGACGTCGATATCAATCCCGCCAACGGCATCAATAAGGGCAATAAAACCTTTGAAATCCGTATAAACATAATACTGGACGGGGATGCCGAGCAGGTCGCTGACGGTTTTCATCGCCAAATTCGGACCGCCTGTCGTAATCGCTGTGTTGATGCGGTCTTCGCCTTCGCCCGGAATTTTCACATACGTATCGCGAAGGATCGAGAAAAGGTGCGCTTTTTTGGTCACAGGATCGATCGAGGCGAGCATAATGCTATCGGAGCGGGGCAGCTCGTTCTTCACCATGCCGCGGGAATCTCCGCCTAACAGCAAAATATTTACACGCTGCTTGCCTTCCCATTTGGGCGGTGTATACTTTTCACCTTTGTCCTTAACCGTTTGAGCGATAAGAGGGGTGCTGCCCTTCGGATCCTCCGATTTATGGGAAATATTTTGTGCAAAATTATAAAAGGAATAGGAGTAATAACCGGCCGCCACCATCAGGAGCAAGCCGATCAGGAGCAAGGTTCGTTTGATAATTCTCAAGTTTCTGCGCTCCTTTCATATGTAGGGATAATCTGTACTTTTTTTTCTTACAGAATTCATGTATCATGTGTTTGATGCATCTGTTTTACATTTTAGCTTTATGATCCATATTATAGATGCTATGAAACTTCGATAGCAAGTTACGGCGATTTTTGCCGTTATATGTAGCCGAGTCTACAGGGACAGGGGGGAAATTCATGTTAGCCATAGATGTAGAAATGCTTCGCAAAGAATTTCAAGTTCAACAGAGCCGCGGCGGCTTAAAAGGTGCCTTTCAAGATTTGTTTCATCGGGAATACAAGCACATTACAGCTGTCAAAGACATTAGCTTTCAAATTCCCAAAGGCGAAATTTGCGGTTATATCGGTGAAAATGGCGCCGGTAAATCGACAACGATCAAGATGCTGACCGGTATTCTTGTCCCAACTTCAGGGCATATCAAGGTCAACGGCTTCGTTCCTTTTAAAGAGCGCGAGAAGTTCGTAGCCGGAATCGGCGTCGTGTTCGGCCAACGCAGTCAGCTGTGGTGGGACATCGGCGTTGTGGAATCTTTTCAGCTATTGAAAAAGGTGTACCGCGTCTCCGAAGCCGACTACAAAAAGCGTCTCGACGAGCTGGTCGACCGCCTGCAGTTATCCGATCTATTATCACGACCTGTCCGTAAATTGAGTTTGGGGCAGCGGATGCGCTGTGAGCTGGCCGCTTCGCTGATTCATAATCCGGCGATTCTCTTCTTAGACGAACCAACCATCGGTTTGGATATCGTCGTGAAAACAGAAATCCGTGAATTTCTGAAATCACTCAATCAGCGCTACGAGACGACAATCCTGTTGACTACGCATGATTTGCAGGATATCGAGGCGCTTTGCTCGCGTGTTATTATGCTCGATGACGGCCGGATTATTTATGACGGCGGTCTGGAGGAGCTGAAACTCAAGTGGGGCAAGGGCAAGGAAGTGGTGCTCCAGTTCGAGCATCCGATCACACTGCCGCGACTTCAGGAGCTGACGCAGGGTCTGGATGTGGCGTGGCAGCTTGAGAACGAATTGTCCGCCAAGGTGTTTATCCCTTTCGAGCGTGCCAACGTGTCTGAAGTGCTGAGCCGCGTGGTCGGCGTTGTCCAAATTCAAGATATCAAAATCAACGAAACCAACACAGACGACATTGTACGAGAAATATATAAAGCAGGTTCAGCCGATGTGAAACGTCCAGAGGAAGTCAAGCAGCCAGAGGGAGTCGTCACCCATGCTTAGCGCGTACTTGGAAGTTATTCGCATGCGTTTCCTCATGATGCTCGCTTACCGGGTGAATTATTACAGCGGCATTTTGATTTATGCCCTCAATATTGGGTCCTATTATTTTGTGTATAAAGCGATTTATGGCGGGCAAGCGATGATCGGCGGTCTGACGCTGGGACAAATGACCACCTATGTGGCGATTTCCTGGATGGGGCGCGCATTTTACTTCAATAACTTGGATAGGGAAATTGCCAATGAAATTCGCGACGGCAGCGTAGCGATTCAGTTCATACGCCCTTATAATTATGTTTTTGTGAAAATGATGCAGGGACTCGGTGAAGGGATCTTCCGTTTGCTGCTTTTCACGACGCCGGGCATGATTTTCATTTGGCTGCTGCTGCCGATTGAATTCCCAAGCGATCCCAAGCTTTGGCTGATCTATTTCGTCATGTTGTTTTTCAGCTTTTTAATCAATACGCAGCTTAATATCATTACCGGGTTGTTTGCGTTCTTCCTGGAAAATAACGAAGGCCTGATGCGCATGAAGCGCGTTGCGGTCGACTTGTTTTCCGGTCTGATTATTCCGATCTCCTTTTTCCCGGGATGGTCCAAATCGGTGTTGGAATGGCTGCCGTTCCAAGCAATTACGTACCTGCCGAGCGCAGTGTTCACTGGAAAAATTTCAGGCTCTGCGATTTTCCAAAACCTTGGCGTGCAGGTGTTATGGTTCGTGCTGCTGCTCATTCCGATGGCCGTTCTCTGGATCAAATCCAAAACGCGCTTATTCGTACAGGGGGGTTAACACAAGATGTTCTATGTCTCCCTAGTTGTCGATTATTTGAAAAACTACATGAAAACCCGTCTCACCTACCGATCCGACTTCTGGATTGAAGTGCTTTCCGATCTGATGTTCAATGGGCTTAACTTATTCTTCATTCTCGTTGTCTTTATGCAAACACAATCGATGGGCGGCTGGAATCAAGAACAAATTTTGTTCATTTACGGTTATTTTATGATCCCGTATGGCATATTCATCACTTTTTTTAATCTGTGGGGCTTCAGTGAACGATATATTGTTAAAGGGGAAATGGACCGTATCCTGACCCGGCCGGCTTATAACTTATGGCAGCTGATGATTGAAAATCTGGATCCCGCGTCTCTCTTCAGCGCGCTGGCGGGACTGATTGTCATGATTTACTCCTGGGTGCAGCTGGATCTTCCGTTCCACTGGACGGATCCGCTGATGTTTATCGTGATGGTTGTGGGATCGATTCTGATTTATGCGGGCGTGTATATCTCGCTGACGTCGCTTGCTTTTTTCTCCGATGCTCCGACGGGCATTCTGCCGCTGATCTGGAACATCCAGAACTATGGACGTTATCCGGCGACGATCTACAACAAGCTGCTGCGCAGCATTTTGACGTGGATTTTGCCGTTCGCGTTCGTCGGCTTTTATCCCGCTGCGTATTTCATCGATCCGGCGAACTGGAAGTGGTTTGCGCTGCTGACACCGGTCATGGGCATTGTTTTCAGCTTTATTGGCATTACGGTTTGGAATATTGGCGTGAAGCGGTACCGCGGCGCGGGATCGTAATCTTGCTTGGCCTTGGCCTTCGACTCTTTGAGTCGGAGGTTTTTTGTTATGCGGGTCTGCCTTAACGCTGAAAAACATGCTTAACTTTGTCACAGAACCATCACCTCATTCGCCTTATATATCGAAATGAGAAAACGGAGGGTGATGCAGGATGATGGAATTGAAGAAATCTGAGGTAAGCCAATACGATACAGCTGTCATAGGCGGAGGCTTGGCGGGACTAATCGCGGCGATTGATTTAGCGAAAGGCGGGCAATCCGTCGTTGTTTTTGAAAAGTCGGGGCGCTTGGGCGGCAGGGCGATGACGAATAAGAAAAATGGCGCCTTCTTTAATCTAGGCGGGCACGCGTTATACCGTGCGGGTCAGGCGCATGCGATTTTGACAGATTTCGGCATTCGGCTGGATGGGGGCAACCCGTCCTCTAAGATGAATGCCATGTGGAACAACCGAATCGTTCCCATGCCAGCGAACTTGGGCAGCATGCTCACCTCGAAGCTGCTTACATGGTCCGGCAAAATCCAGCTCATACAGCTTGTAGTGAAGCTTGCCCAAATGGACGCAAACCGCATTCCGGACATGAGCTTGAGAGCATGGGCCGAGGCGGAAATACCCGACCCGATGGTCCGTCATATCTTTTACTCGCTGTGCAGGACAGCCACTTATGCGCAGGATCCTGACTATCAGCTTGCAGGTGTAGTATTGGCACAGGTGAAGCGTTCTTTAAAAGGCGTTCTCTACCTGCACGGAGGATGGCAAGTGATTGTAGATCAGCTGAAAGACAAAGCGATTCAAGCAGGCGTGCAAATCGTGAACGGCAAAGATGTGAAGGAAATCGTGCAGGAGAATGGCAAGGTACAGAAGATTAGGCTTGCGGGCGGAGAAGAGGTCAGAACATCGAATGTCATCAGCACGGCTTCCCCTTCTGAAACGTATAAGCTCGTCGGTGATACGGCTGACCGCACCCTGCTGCAACAATGGAAGGATCAGGCTCGTCCGGCTATGGCCGCATGCCTGGACCTCGGGTTGAGAAAGCTGCCTGAACGCGGCTTGGACTTTGTCATTGGCCTTGATCAACCGATCTTTTTCTCCCACCATACCGTGAATGCCCGGTTAAGCGACGATGGGACGCGGGTTGTGCATTTGGTGAAGTACAACGGCCCTGGGGAGAGCGATCCCAAGGCTGATGAGCGCCTGCTGACCGACGTGATGAATACCCTCCATCCGGGATGGGAACAAGAAGTGGTGGCCCGGCAGTTCCTGCCCAATATCACCGTTGTTCACGACACGCTGCACATCGGTCGAACGGTACGTTTCACGGGGCCGGCTGTTGAAGGCGTGCCCGGCCTCTATGTGGCCGGAGATTGGGTTACACATGGCGAAATGCTCGCCGATGCTTCAGCGGCTAGCGCCAGACGAGCGGCAGCTGCTATTTTAAAGAACGGCCGTATGGCGTAAGATGGAAATGAATAGGAGGGGAACACGATGGAAATAACCGGGGATGCTGAGCGGATGTATACCGCATATAAACCGCTGTTGTTCTCATTGGCTTATCGGATGCTGGGGAGCGTCATGGATGCGGAGGATGTCGTACAAGAGGCATTTCTCTATATGAATGAGAAGAATCCGCAAGGCATTCATCATGCTAAAGCGTATTTATGCAAAATCGTGACCAATCGCTGCATCGACAAACTGCGTTCCGCGAGCAAAACCCGCGAAGTGTATGTAGGCCCATGGCTGCCGGAGCCACTGATGACGACGGAGGGCCGGGACGATGCGCCGGAACGGTTTTATTCGCAAAAAGAGTCCTTATCTACCGCATATTTGCTGCTGCTTCAGCAGCTCTCCTGGGTAGAGCGCGCGGTTTTCATATTGAGGGAAGTGCTGCAATACGAATACGAGGAAATCGCTGAGATTGTCGGCAAAAGCAGCACGAACTGTCGTCAGATTTTCCGCCGGGCCAAAAGCGCGATCAGCACCTCCGCCGGGCAGGGCGGCGCTTCTGAAGGGGCTTTGCCGCACCGGCAGCCGGGAAATGATGGCGCCAACGCTGTCGTTGAACAATTCGTGCATGCTTTAGTTTCCGGCAATATCGAGCAATTGCTGCGTATCGTCAAAACGGATGCTGTCCTCTACTCAGACGGTGGAGGCAAGATCAGAGCAGCCGTGCGCCCTATTGAGGGTGCGGAACGCATTGCGTTGTTCTTATCCGGCCTGCTCGCCAAAGTTCCAGTTGGTTTCAGCTACGCCTTAATGACGGTGAATGGACAATTGGGCATTGTATGTTATCAGGAAGGGCAGCCGAGCAATGTGATAACATTTCAGATTGAAAATAGCCGGGTTGCGGCCGTGTATATTGTGTTGAACCCCGATAAACTCAGACATGTAGCGGCTGTTCTCTAATTCCCTATGCTGCAAAAAAGCCGTCTATCCAAATTAAAGCGCTCTGCGAATGACTTTCTTATAATGTTGGACGGACAGGAATCCGAAGACGGAATACAAGGCGGTATACAGCGCCATGACAATCATCATCGGCGTCCACAGCTCCGCTCCGAACATGAACCAGCCTGACTGGACGGCAAAGTAGCTGTGGAAAAGTCCCACGACCAGCGGAATGCCGAAGTTAAAGAGCTGCTTGCGGCGTATGCCTGTTAGCAAATCTTCTTGCGAATACCCGAGTTTTCGCAAAATCGTATAGGTCGGTTTCTCGTCCTCGCTCTCGTCCATCTGTTTGAAGTACAGGATACAGCCCGATGTAATCAGGAAGGTAAGTCCGAGGAACCCGACGATGAACATAATGAGACCCATTCTGTTTTTCTGGCCGAGGGTCCTGTCCAACCGGGAATCATAACGTTCGTTATGGTCAAAGCCCAGCTCTCCGAAAATCTGATTGGCTGTTTTCAGCTCCGCTTCATTCACAATATCGATTCCCAAATAGGTGGAGGATTGTTTCTGCAGCGAAGGGATCAGATCCTGCTTCAACCGTTGGAAAACAGCATCGTCAACAATTGCTGTCGGCAGGCCGCCGCTTGTGAAGTACCAAGAGATAACGGATTGTTTTTTAGAGCCTATATAGGTTAAAGGGATAGTGATTCCTTGTCCGCCTAACTCGATTCGCCCCGAATCTTTAAAATTCATAAAATTACTCAGCAGATCGTTGGTGCCCGTAAACAGCGTTTGTTCAGGCGTCATATCGTAGGAGGACGTATGTTTGTCGCTGATCACAGAAAGCGTCATGCTGCCAGGATCGGTCATAAGCCCGCTCATGTTGGTCGCAAGGATGCCCTTCAAGTTAGCTTTCGCCTGTATCACCTCAATCGTCGTATCTTTGTGAAGAATGTGACGGGCATCCAGCGCAGCTTTAAACTTGTCGGCATCTTCCTTCTGTGTGATGGAGAAATGGGCCGGCACGTCATTTTTCGCTGTTTTTTCAGCGGAGTAGTAAGAGATATAGCTGAGCGACAGCAGCGCGATGGCCAGCGCGGACACGGTTGTAATGACCGTCAGCAGCAGGGCGTTGGATTTCATGCGAAACATGATGGAAGAGAGCGAGAGCACTTCACGTACGTTCAAATAACCGTTTTTCTTCTTGCGGATGACGTTAAGCAGCAGCCGAACGGAGCCTCTGTAGAACAGATATGAGCCGATGATAACGGAAGCCAGAATAAAGATCATGGCTGTGAACAGCTCGACCATCGTTGTGAAATCGCCGCTGAACAGCTTCGATGAGACATAGTAACCGAGCAGGACGAGGCAGATTCCGATGATTCCGAGGATGGCCTCTGTAAGAGACATTCGTTTTACTTTGATTTCGGTGGATGTGGAGACGCGGAAAAGCGACAGAATCGTTTGCCTTTTAATAAAAGCGTAATTGACCAGCATGATAAACAAGTAGACGGCCCCGAACACGACAAGAGTCTGAACAAGGGCTTGCGTGGAAAAATGCAGCGTTGCGATGGCGTCGACACCTGTAATATGGAATAAAATCATCAGAATCAGCTTGGATACGGAGAACCCGATAAAGCTCCCCGCCAGCAATGAACCGAAATACAGGATGAAGTTCTCTGTACTCAGGATACGGAAAATGTCCGTTTTCGTCATGCCGATCAACTGCAAAAGACCGATTTCCTTGCTGCGCCTTTTCACAAAGATGTTATTGGCATACAGGTTAAAGATGGCGACAATCCCGATCAGCAGAACAGAGGCGGCTTTGAGGGCGGCTGCCCCTTTAATCGAGCCTTTGGTCTGGTCCAAGGCAGGATCGAACTGCAAGGTGACGAAGGCGAAATAAAGCGCGACGCTGAACATTAAGGCAAACACATATAAATAGTAATGTTTGATATTCGCTTTTAAATTTTGAACGATCAGTTGGTTAATACTCATTCTGCACACCGCCTAGAACTGCTTGTGTTTTCATGATGTCCTGAAAGAAAGCTTGCCTGGATTCCTGCCCTTTATAAAGCTGCGTGTAGATTTGTCCGTCTTTGATGAAAATGACACGGCTCCCATAGCTCGCAGCGACCGAATCGTGCGTAACCATGACGATGGTCGCTTTCCGCCCCTGATTCATGCCGCTCAACTTATGCAGCAAATCCGATGCGGATTTGGAATCGAGCGCTCCTGTCGGTTCGTCCGCGAAAATAATGCCCGGCTCATGAACAAACGCTCTGGCCGCGGAGGTTCGCTGTTTTTGTCCGCCTGAAATTTCATTCGGATATTTGTCCTTGATTTCATAAATCCCAAGTTCAGTGGCGACAGTTCGGAATTTATGCTCGGCTTCCACCTTCGAAGTTTTGGTAATGGAAAGCGGAAGGAGAATGTTTTCTTTTACTGTCAACGTATCGAGCAGATTGTAGTCCTGAAAAATAAACCCCAAATGCCGCTTGCGGAAATCGGCCAGCTCTTTCTCCTTCAAGGCTGTAATCTCCTTGCCCTCGATCTGAATCGAGCCTTGGCTGACCTTGTCAATCGAAGAAAGCACATTCAGCAAAGTCGTTTTTCCCGAGCCGGATGCCCCCATGATGCTGACGAATTCCCCTTTTTCAATCCGGATATCGAGACCTTTCAGCACCTCTTGCTTGTTGAATTTGTTGCCGTAGCTTTTATGGATTTTGGCTGCTTCCAAAATGGTCATGACACACACTCCTTTATTCGTTAGCTTTATTATAAAAAGCGCCGCCCCGTTTTTCCTGCGATCGGGCGAACAAAGAAGAAAGGCATGTGACAATGTTGTCACATGCCCGTGATCCGCACGGCCTCATTCGGCAGAGGGAAGGTGAGGGTGAACGTCGAGCCCACGCCGGACTCCGATTTCACGGCCAGATGAATGAGCATCGCCTCGGCGGCTTTCCTCGCCAGATAGAGGCCCATCCCCGTAGCTGCGCTATCCTGATGCCAGGCTGTGGAAGTAAAGCCGCGGTCAAAGATGCGCGGCAGATCTTGCGGCTCGATCCCGCGGCCGTGATCGATGACCTCAAGGACGGTTCGCTCCTCGCAGGAGCGGCTTCGAATGAGGATATCCGCAGCGCCGGGATCGCTGTACTTCACAGCGTTCGTCACGAGCTGCCGCAGAATGAAGGCGAGCCACTTGGCGTCGCTCAAAACTTCCGTCACTTGGAAATCGACATCGAAGCCAATACCTTTTTGAATGCACCATGTTTTTAGCAGCTTAATTTCCGTATAGGTCAATGATTCCAAATCTACCTGCTCGATATACAGGTCATTCTCCATGAACGGGAGCCTCTTCTGGTGAAGCTGCCTGTCCAAGAGCAGGTGTATTCGCAGCCACTCGTAGGTTAATGCGGTTTTCATCGTCTCATCCGCCATACGGTCCATCATCAAACGCATAGCGGTGAGCGGTGTCTTAACTTCATGAATCCATGCCAGCAGATCGTCCTTTTCCTGCTCCAGCGCAACCTGATGCCGGGAAGCCGACCTGCCAAGCTGCGCGGCCAGATTCGTCATACTGTTCTCTACGATACACTCGAAGGGACTGCCGGCCCCGTCTATGCTGGAAAGGTCCAAGTTGTTGTCCCGTTCTTCCAGCTGTTTATAGAAGCGTGTTTCCTTGTTGTAGCGAAAAACGAGAAATATTAGAAATAGCGTCGTCGATAGAAAGACCATATATAGAATGGACGCAAAGGGAACGGCATGATCCAAGAAGGCGATAAGCAGAAACAGAGCCTGTACGGATAAAAAGAAAAGCAGCCAGCTTCTTCGTTCGGCAAGGTAGCGTCTAATCATGGAAATGAGCCTCTTCCGTGGCCATATAGCCTTGACCGACCTTCGTTTCGATCAATGTGCCGAGCCCCAGCTCGTCCAGCCTTTTCCGCAGCCGGTTGACATTGACGGTTAACGTGTTGTCGCTGACAAACCGCTGATCGTCCCATAAGCTGTTAATGAGGATTTCCCGGCTTACGATCGTGTTTTTGCGTTCGATGAGCAGTTTGAGAATGAACATTTCATTCTTCGTTAATTCAATCGTTCCCGCCTTGTTCGCCACCGTGCTTTTCTCGTAATCAATGGTAGCGCCGCACCAGGTTTTCAGCTTGAGCGGTTCCGTATTGTAATTATAGACACGCCGGAGGATGGCCTGAATTTTGGCGACAAGCACATCGAAATGGAAAGGCTTCTGGATAAAATCGTCGGCGCCAAGCTGCATCGACATGACCATGTCGGTCGGATGATCGCGCGAGGACAGGAAGACAATGGGCACATTGGAGTGGGTCCGTATCATGCGGCACCAATGGAAGCCGTCAAATTTCGGAAGCTGGATATCGATAATCACGAGGTCCGGCTTGAAGGCGGCGAACGTCTCGATCACCCGGCCAAAATCCGTTATGCCATGGACATCATAGGACCACTGGGCGAGCCGGTCCCTAACTTCTGTGAAGAGCGTGGCATCGTCTTCGATCAGCAATATTTTAAACATTAGGAATCACCCGCTTGCGACAAATTTCTAACATTCATTGTAATGGAAAAAAGCGGCGCGCGCGAATGGGCGGTTTCGACGGTTCAAAAAAGAACCTCAATTCCACGGAAAGCGGAGATCGAGGTTCTTTGCATAGCTGTTACTGAGCAGGGACAGGAAGCGGCTTTGCTTTCTTGGCTTCTTCCGGCAATTGAATATTTACCGGCTGATTCACATCCTGGTAAGTCATGGACATGGTCATATCCATATGGTCAATCGGAATATTCGGATCTTCGCCATAGCCGATGCTATAATCGCCATCCATGCTGACAGGGAGCTTAGTTTGCTCATCGACCGTGAGTACGGCTGATAAGGAAACGCTCATTCCTGCGATGGCTGGGGAGTTAAGCACATCTTTGAAAGCATCTTGACCGCCGCCAAGTCCGCTCAAAGTTTTGACGATATCGGCAGTATTGGTCAATTTGCCTCGAACCGAAACTTTGCGCAGCTGCTTCCCGTCTTTCTCGACCGTACCGAGATCTTTATAGAAGAAATAAGGCGTTACCAAGGCTTTGTTAATGTCCATGCTTTTCTTCTGCAGCTCCATTAGCTGTTCGAAGGTAAAGGGGACCTGCTTGGACAAGTCATACCATTCGAAGCCATCGTTCGCCGCATTCGGCATCGTCATGAAAGTACCTTGGCTGACCATATATTGTTCCATTTGGATCGTCCTCGATACCATATCCGAGCCTGGCGCCGTGGTCGTGATGGATTGATGAATGCCTTGATCTTTATTAAAACTGATGTCCGATTTGACGGTTGTTTGAACGTTATCCAGCGGATATCCTGCATTGTGTTTAAAAAGAATATGCATGTCCATTTCCATGTGACCGCGGAACGTTTTCAAATCCGTCGGCGAAGCCGGGTCTGCACCTAACCAGGAGGACACCGAGGGGTCGTTGGCTAATGCTTTTTTGATGGCGGCCCCTGCAGCATCACGGGAAATGCCGGAAGCTTGGCCCAGATCAACACCGAAATCACTCTGCAGTTCGGCGAGTGCCTTGCTGTCGGCCATGCCGAGGAATCTGCCCAGAATTAGCGCAGCTTCAGCGGGGCTGACGGGTTGATCCAAACGAAAGGATCCGTCGGAGTAGCCTTGCAGAATGTGGCGTTCAAGCATGATTCGTGCCGTATTTGCATAAAGAGAATCGGCGCTTACATCCGAAGGCAGAGCAGCTTGATTGTTCAGAGGTGCCAGTTTCAGCTCATCGGCAATTTGTTTCACAAATTGACCGCGAGTCACAAGCGCGCTATCATTCACCGTTGCGGCAGAGACAGAAAGAGTAGGGACGGCTAGTGTTAATCCCAAGACGGAGAGCAGTGACATACGTTTGATAGGAAGCATGACGTTTCTTCACTCCTTTTAAAGTTTATAGCTTCCTCTTAAAACTACCATATTTTTCTTACCTTATGCTAGTTTTGGACATGCCGGTTTGATGTGATGCTTCAAATACCGCATAATGGAGGGAGAAAAGAAGGAATGGATAGAGGAGAGTTCAGAAAATGGCTAAGAAAAAAGAGCCGGAAACAATTAAGCGTCTTGCTCCCGATTTTACACTGCCTGCATCCAATGGAAGCAGCGTATCCCTGCACGATTACAAAGGGAAGAAGGTCGTCATATACTTTTACCCGCAAGATAATACGCCGACCTGCACACAGCAATCCTGCGATTTCCGCGATTATAATGGGAAGTTCGCCGAGCTCGGAGTGGAAGTCATCGGCATCAGCCCTGATGAGCTGAACGCTCATCATAAATTCATCACCAAGTATGAGCTGCCGTTCCTGCTGCTTTCTGACACGGACCACCAGGTGGCTGAGCAATACGGTGTATGGGCGCTGAAGAAGCTGTATGGCCGTGAGTACATGGGCATTGTGCGCTCGACTTTCCTCATTGATGAGGAAGGGTACATTGTGAAGGAATGGAGCAAGGTGCGGATTAAGAATCATGTGCAATCGGTGTTGGATGCGGTTGTGGCGTTGGAATAGAAGAGGCTGCCGGGATATGATCTCGGCGGCTTTTTGTTTGGTAGTGTAGAGGTGGAGAGACCTATGGGTCCGCTATTTTCTTCGAAAATAGGGTTTGGTACATGAAACGGAACTCTGATCCGCTATCTTCTATTTTCTGTGGAAATTGCTGCCACTCTCGAACATATAAGACCCTGTAGTTCCGCTTAATCGGTAAAAGCGGCCGATTTTGCCTGAATAGAGGACTGTAGTTCCCTTTGCAAATCGGCAGTCGCTAATTGAACCGCTCTTATAATATTTGTTGCTACACAAGAGACATACTCCCGGCTTTTCTCCCATATACTCTATCAGTTACCAAAATGATAGAACAAGCGGAGGGATCATCGCATGCGCTTTCAAGTTCACCATGCAACCAGTAGCCGAAAAGGAATTCAACTCACCATGGTCATTCTATTACTAGTTTCACTGTTTCTCTCTGCTGTTCCCGTAAAGGCCTCGGAGGACGAAGGAAACTCCGCCAAAGACGGTCAAGACATCTATCAAAAGCTCAAAAACGGCAAACGCCTGCAAACGGAAAAAACCTATGTAAAGCCGGAGCAGCCCACGGTTTATTTAACCTTTGATGACGGCCCCAGCAAGCTGACCGGGAAGGTTTTAGATATTTTAAAAGAAGAAGGCGTGAAAGCGACGTTTTTCGCACTGGGCGAACAAGCCAAAGAACACCCTGATTTGGTAAAGCGGATTGTGAAAGAAGGACATACCTTAGGCAATCATTCCTATAATCACGTATATAACGAGCTTTACAGCGATTTTCAAACGTTTTGGGATCAAATTCAGAGCAGCGAGGATGTATTCGCCGATATCGCGGATGTCCGCCCGCAACTGGTGCGCGCTCCCGGAGGAACTTATACCAATTTTGACGCCTATTACTACTATTTAATGGATCAAGCGGGTTATACCGTCGTGGATTGGAATGTGGACAGCGGGGATTCGAAGAGACTTCATGTTCCTGCAAGCGAGATATGGCAGACTGTGAAGGCATCGCCGCTCGAGCATGAATTAACGGTCCTGTTCCATGATGGCACGGGGCATGAGTCGACGGTGGAGGTGCTGCCTAAAGTAATCGCCTATTACAAAAATCTCGGTTACGCTTTCGCGCCTCTGACAACAGAGGTGAAACCCGAACAGTTTCGCGTGGGTAAACCCAAATGGTCGAGAAGTATGAGTGCGGCTCATTTTCAACAGTTATTGAAGGAAACGCAGCAATACGCTCTAGCGCACGGGCATTCGGAGCCGCAGAAGACAAAGGATGAGCTTAAGAGCACTGACGAGCAGCTTGTCAAAAAGGCAGCTTCTGCGGACGAAGAGGTGAAATCGCTCGCTGCGCAGTCGGCGGTACCGCTGCAGATCCGCTTGTTGGAAGGGAGCAGCTTTACGCTGGGGCCTGCGGAATATCAGCTGCGGTCGAATCGGATTGAGCTTCCCCTGCGGTCGTTGATTGAGCAGATCGGCGGAAAGGTGCATTGGCAGGAGAAAACGAAGACGGCTAATGCCCATTATGGCGTATATGATTTGGAATATGATCTGCCTGCAAGAACGATCCGTGCCTATGTATTGGGCAATAGCGTAGCAGACTACTACTTAGCGGATATGGAATTGCTGGGAGGATCGATTATCGTTCCGCTGCGCAAAACGGTGGAATCCTTAGGCGGGCAAATTATAGAGACGGTTATGGAGCCCGGCAGGCGAGAGGTATCTATGACATTCCGGCACTTTTATATGCTCAGAGACAATAATAATAGTCTGAAAAACTCTCTATTTGCCATGGCAGGCTAATGTCTAAAAGAGTAGAAGACTGGAAAAACTAGAAGCATACCCTTATATAAGGAGGCTTCTTGACTATGCAGTCGAAGACGCGAATATTCGATCAGCCGCAGCCTCTCGTGGAACGGATGATCCTGAACGTGGAGAAAGTCATTGTCGGCAAAAGACAGACGATTGAGCAGGCGTTTATCGCCATGTTAAGCGGCGGTCATGTGTTACTGGAAGATGTGCCGGGCGTAGGCAAAACGATGCTTGTGCGCGCTTTGGCCAAAACGATTGGTTGCGAGTTTAAGAGAATTCAATGCACGCCTGATTTGCTGCCGTCGGATGTGACGGGGGTGTCTGTTTTTAATGCGAAGACCGGTGAATTCGAATTTCGCCCCGGGCCTTTAATGACGCCGGTCGTGTTGGCGGATGAATGCAACCGCACCTCGCCCAAAACACAGTCTGCTTTCCTGGAGGCCATGGAAGAGAAGCGGGTCACGGTGGACGGAGTGGGATATGAGCTGCCCAAGCCTTTTGTCCTGCTCGCAACTCAGAACCCGGTTGATTACGAGGGAACGTACGCGCTTCCTGAAGCGCAAATGGACCGGTTCATGATGAAGCTGTCGCTTGGTTATCCGACGCCGGATCAAGAGATTCTGATGCTGGACCGACTCCAGGACCGCCATCCGGTCGATCAGGTGAAGCCCGTTATTGTGCAGGATGAGTTTGTGCAATTACAAAGAGAAGCTGCAATGATTCATGTTGATAATACGTTAAAAGATTTCATTGTCCGCCTTGCGTTAGCAACAAGGGAACATGCCGATTTGTACCTCGGCGTTAGTCCGCGGGCAACCCACGCGTTGATGCGTGCTGCGCAAACATCCGCCTACATGAAGGGCAGAAGCTTCGTCGTGCCTGACGATATTAAGGATTTGGTGCTTCCGGTGTGGACGCACCGGCTTATTCTGACTTCCGAAGCCCGGATGACGGGCAAGTCGGCGGAACTGATTTTGGCAGAAGTATCCGCTTCTTTGCAAACGCCAGTGCTTCGCTATGTTTCGTCGAAGTAGGAGGCGCGCTCATGAAAAGCTGGGGTAAAACGTCGCTGCTCTTTGCGGGTTGTGTGCTGTCGGTTCTGCTGGCCTACCGGCAAGGCGGTTTCGCCGCCTGGTATTTAGGCATCTGCTTAACCTTGATCTGGATACAGGCCGGTGTATTTTATGTCTTTGCGTTCAAAGGACTGTCGATCAACCGGCAGTTGTCGGGAGAGGTTTTTGTTTCCGGCGAAGAGATGAAAATTACGCTGGATATCAGGCACCGCGCCCAGATCCCGCTGCCTTGGATGGTGATTAAAGAAACGTGGGTGCATGAAGGAAGCGGTGCGCAGCTGATTTACAGCAAGCTGCTTTTTCCATGGTTTCAATCCACAATGTTATTTCATTATAAAATAACGGGGCTTATGCGCGGCGTCTACCGGTTCGCGGGATGTGAAGCGGTCAGCGGAGACTTGTTCGGCTTTGCCGTCCGCAGAGCGAGGCGAGACGATCTTCATCGCTGCCTCGTCTACCCGAAGCCGGATACGCTCGGCCGCTCCGGCATGACATTTCAAGCGGACGATGGCGAGGTCTCGACCGCCCGGGGCCCCAAAGCCGAGACACCGCTCATCAGCGGTGTCCGCGACTACGCCAGCGGTGATCCGTATCACCGCATTCATTGGAAATCCACAGCCCGGCTGAACCGGCTGATGACCAAAGACCCCGAGCAGGCCGCCTCCGCGATGCGGATGCTGCTGCTCGATGCGGCGCCGGCGGCCGGCGCGGCAGAAGCGGCTCAGCCGCTTCTGGAGAAGGGCGTCGCCCTCGCGGCCGGCTTCTTCGAAGCCGCCGCCGGCGGGCGCGAGAGCTGCGGCTTCGCCAGCAGCTCGAACGGCAGGCGAATCGCGCCGACGATTCGCCCGGATCTGACGCTCGCGTACGAGGTGCTCGCGAGCGTGGGCGGCAAGCCCGCCATGGCCTTTCCTGACCTCGTCAGGAAAGAGGCCGGGGCCTTGCCGCCGGGGGCGTCGATGGTGAGCATCACATCGACGTTGGATGCGGCGCTGGTGCGCGCAGTGTTCGACGCGCGCGCCAGGCGCCGCTCCGTGCACGTGATTTACGTGCACGCCAAGCCTTCGCTCTCGGTCGCTGAGCGAGAGATGGCTTCGCAGCTGCAGGCCGCAGGCTGCTCCTTCACGGAAGTGCCGCACCCCGTTCGCCAATGGCCGAAGCAAGGAGGTGTCGCGGATGCAACCGCTTGAACCACGGCGCGATTCGCGCATGTTTTTTCAATCGTCCAAATCGCCTCGTACCACAGGTGAGGCTGTACGCTCTTCGGGCGCTATCCCGTCAGGTCCTGTCTTCCGCGCCGGCGCGATTGCCGGTGTGCAGACATCGCCTGAGGTCCGCCAACCCTTTTTCCGAGACATGCTGACCTCGCTCTTGCTTTTCCTGCTGTTATCGGAGTGGCTCAGTCCATTGGCTTGGATGGCAGATATGTCGATTGAAACCGGACCGATTCTTGTTGTTTTTGCGCTTTGCATCGCCATAGATTGCTTCAAAGTTCCCTACGGATGGGGGTGGACCGCCAAAGGCGTGTTGATCCTGCTTTTCGTTGGTTTCATGTTTAACCGCGATACTTTCGCAACCGGAGCTTGGGGGATTGATTTGCTGAGGATCATGGCTCAGGACGCCGCTCATTTGATGCAGGGCCATTTCGACCTCATCAGCGGCGAGCTCAGGACCTTGCTGTTTTTGCTGGGCTGGGCGCTGCTCATTTCCGTCATTCAAACTCTTATGCTGCAAAGACAGCACAGCTTGTGGTTCGTCGCTGCTACACTGATTTATCTGGTTGTTTTGCAATTGGTTTTTGGTGCGGATACCGTTCAAGGCATCATGCGCACAATAGGATATGGGCTGCTGCTGCTGTCGCTGCTCAATCTTTCGAGAATCGAACAAACCTACGGCGTTGCTTCGACGCGGCCAGGCAGCGCTTTTAAATGGCTGGCTGTTAGTGTGGTCGTTGTGGGGGCGCTGGCTGGTACAGCGTGGTATTCGGCCAGGCAGGCAGAGCCGGAACCGCTGATGAAGCCGGTAAGCTGGGCTTATGTGTCCGATCGCCTGTTTGAGCTTTACAGTGAGGAGAAATATCCAGGAGGAGCTGCAGCCAAATCGGGTTACGGCCAAAATGACACCTCCCTGGGCGGTCCGCTCCAAGTGGACACGACGCCGGTTTTCACAGCCAGAACGTCCGAGCTTACTTACTGGCGCGGGGAATCCAAAAACTTTTACAACGGCAAAGGTTGGACCCAAACGAATCAAGAGCTCGAGTCTTATGAATCGCCTGTTTCAACTATTGCAAACCGGCTTGTCACGCAGGAAGTTCTGTGGAGCGGCAAGGAGCCGAATAAGCAGTTGTTCGTGGGAGGCAACCTGGCAGAGGTAGACTCGCTTCTGACCGAAAGCGGGAAGCCGCTAACGTCAAATATTCTGCTTGCTTCTCCGTTCAGCGGCAAAGTGGTTCTGCCTGATATCTCGGATCCGCTTTCGTATTACAAAATAACCGTGCAGCCCGTCAAGGAAGATCCCGCCTTGCTGAACTCGGATACAGGCAGTTACCCTGCTGAGATTGCAAGGGACTATTTGCAGCTGCCGGAGGCATTCCCGCGGTCCGTTCGCAGCATTGCCGAACAAGTGACGGCGAATCGGGCGACGCCCTATGCCAAAGCCGTTGCGATCGAACAATATTTGAGCCATACCTATACGTACAGCCTTGAGAAGCCTACGCCTCCGAGTCGGAGCGAGGATTTTGTCAGCCACTTTTTGTTCGTGGATAAGGCGGGCTATTGCGATCATTTTTCGACATCGATGGTTGTTATGCTGCGTTCTGTCGGCGTGCCTGCGCGTTGGGTTAAAGGCTTTGCTCCAGGAGCACTGCAATCTTCTTCCGGGGATGGCGCGGATTCGCTTCAAGAGGTGCTGGTACGCAATCAGGATGCGCACTCCTGGGTGGAAGTTTATTTCCCCTCGATGGGTTGGGTGCCGTTTGAGCCTACGCCGGGATTCTCCGGTATTTCTTCCGATCATCCAAGAGAGACTCTGACGACAGCGGCTATGGAGCAATCTGCCATGACAGCTTCGCTCATGAACATTCCGATGCCGGGGAATTTTACGGCGAATCCGGGCGAGTGGCTGCTTGCAGCGAAAAATACGGTGCTTGATTATGCAAAATCGAACCGGAACCTCCTCATGGCGCTAATAGGAAGCATCCTTTTACTGGCTATGGCTTTCCTTCTTCTTCAGCGAAAAGGTTTCTTGGTTAGCGCGGCGCTCCATCCCTTTTACAAAAACGGGCTCAACAATCCGCATCCTCTAATTCCTTTTATGGATCGTTTGTGGATGCAGTTATTTCGCAAGTACGGCGCCAAGCCTAAGGATCAAACCGTCCGGGACTACTTTTCAGCGCTAAACCTCAAGCATTCAGGGCAGCAACAAGCGCTGCTGAGGTTCGCTTTAATCTATGAAAGCATCCGCTATGACAGCGCTATCTCTGCCTCATACACGAAGCGGGAGATATTGGCAACATGGAAAGCCATTCAAAAGACACATTAAACCCCTTTACATCCTAGGTACCTAATGTTTAAAATTAGTACCTATAAATAGCGGTAAGTGGACAAGGGGATCCCCATAACCTTATCGCTATGAAATTAGGAGGTCGGATAATGAGTAAACCGAGTGAAATGATCGTCGTTTTAGATTTTGGAGGCCAATACAACCAGCTGATTGCCAGACGAATCCGTGATTTGGGCGTGTACAGCGAATTGCTGCCGTTTAACACAACCGTCGAAAAAATTCGTGAGCTTCAGCCGAAAGGTATTGTGTTCTCAGGCGGTCCGTCAAGCGTGTACGGGGAAGGAGCTCCAGCTGTCGATCCGGAAATTTTTGATCTGGGGATTCCGATCTTGGGAATTTGCTACGGCATGCAGCTGATTGCCCACCAATTGAACGGGAAAGTTGAACGCGCGCATACGCGTGAATACGGCAAAGCCGATCTTTCGTTTACGAATGAAAGCCCGCTTGTGAAAGGTTTGGAGGCGAAACAAACGGTCTGGATGAGCCATGGCGACCACGTTTCCGTTCTGCCGGAAGGCTTCGTGATCGAAGCAAGCACAGATTCCCTGGAAATTGCCGCGATGAGCAACCGCGACCGCAACATTCATGCGGTGCAGTTCCACCCGGAAGTTCGCCATTCGCTTCAAGGGAACGAAATGATCCATAACTTCATCTACGGCGTTTGCGGCTGTGAAGGGGATTGGACGATGTCCTCCTTTGTTGAGGATATGGTGAAAGAACTTCGCGAAGAAGTCGGCGACAAAAAAGTGCTTTGCGCGCTTAGCGGCGGCGTGGATTCATCCGTTGTTGCGATCCTGCTGCACAAAGCGATTGGCTCGCAATTGACTTGTATGTTCATTGATCATGGCTTGCTGCGTCAAGGCGAGGCTGAAAGCGTAATGGATACGTTTGTCGGCAAATTCGACATGCAAGTTGTCAAAATTGATGCGAGTGAGCGTTTCCTCGGCAAATTGGCCGGCGTTGACGATCCGGAGCAAAAACGTAAAATTATCGGTAACGAATTTATCCGCGTGTTCGAAGAGGAATCCGGCAAGTTCGACGACTTTACATTCCTGGCACAAGGCACGCTCTACACGGATATCGTAGAAAGCGGCACGGCTACAGCGCATACCATTAAATCACATCATAACGTAGGCGGCCTGCCGGAAGATATGAAGTTCAAACTGATCGAGCCGCTCAAAACTTTGTTTAAAGACGAAGTGCGCAAAGTGGGCGAAGAGTGCGGTCTGCCTGCAGCGATCGTTTGGAGACAACCGTTCCCAGGTCCTGGTCTGGCTATTCGCGTACTAGGCGAGGTAACCGAGGATAAGCTGAAAATTGTTCGTGAATCCGACGCCATCCTGCGCGATGAAATCGCCAAAGCTGGCCTGGATCGCGAGATCTGGCAGTATTTCACGGCTCTTCCGGGCATGAAAAGCGTTGGGGTTATGGGAGATGCCAGAACATACTCCTACACCGTAGGCATCCGCGCGGTTACGTCCATCGACGGCATGACCGCCGACTGGGCGCGTATTCCGTGGGATGTGCTGGAGAAAATCTCCGTTCGTATCGTGAACGAAGTGGAGAATGTAAACCGTATTGTGTACGACATTACGTCCAAACCGCCTGCTACGATTGAGTGGGAATAGATAAATAGAAAAGACGAACATTAAGGGAAAAATTAACCCGGTAATGTTCGTCTTTTTTATTGACAAAGGGTTAGTTTCGCAATAAAATGTGAAATGGATAACAGTTTTTCGTATAATCTTGGGGATTGGCCCGAGAGTTTCTACGAGATCACCGTAAATGATCTGGCTACGAAAAAAAGGAACGGTATCTGTGTGAGTTACGACGTCTCTTTGCGTTACGCATCGAAGGGGCAGGCCTCATATGGAAGCTCCTTTTTCGTACCCGGAATCAGGCAACATGATTCCGGGTTTTTTGCTGTTCCCCACCATTCGTTTAGGAGGAGTAGGAAAAATGGATCGCTTTTTCAAATTGAAACAAAACGGCACGACCGTAAGAACGGAAATCATGGCGGGGATCACGACATTCATGACCATGGCTTACATTCTTGCGGTCAACCCGGACGTGCTGAGTGCTTTTAAATCGGGAGCTACCGGCGGTGACTGGACTTCGATTTTCTTGGCTACAGCGATTGCTGCGGGTGTCATGACAATTGCAATGGGGTTATTCGTTAACTTTCCTGTTGCTCTTGCGCCGGGAATGGGCTTGAATGCTTATTTTGCAACGATTATTTTGACATCGCAAGGTAAATTTACATTTTCAATGGCTCTAACCGCAGTCTTTATCTCGGGGATCATTTTTATCATATTAACCGTTACGAAAGTTCGTCAAATGCTGCTTGTGGCCGTACCGGACAGTTTGAAACATGCCATTACGGTAGGTATTGGGTTATTTATCGCCATGATCGGGTTCAAAAATAGCGGCATCCTAAGCGTTGCTGTCGAAAGCGGCAAAGATCTGAAAGCTCATCAGTATACGGAGGTTCTTTCATTTGAAACGATCTTCCATTTGGGCTCCTTGCATGACAAAGGCGTTATTTTAACGATCATCGGGATCTTGCTGATTTCCATTTTTATGGTGCTTCGCATTCGTGGCGCAATTCTGCTCGGAATCTTGGCTACAACGGTGATCGGTTACTTTATGGGTCTGGTTAACTTGAGCACGCTGACTAGTGCAGATACAACTTGGGTTCCGGATTTGTCCAAGCTTCGTTTTGCTGATTTTGACTTTGCAGGCATTATGACCACGGGAATTGTATCTGTCATTGCTACGTTTACGTTTGTTGAGCTATTCGATACCTTCGGTACAATGGTTGGAACGGCTAACCGTGCAGGGATTATGAAGAACAAAGAAGAAGGCAATAAACGCGTAGGCAAAGCGATGTTCGTAGACGCTGTCGGTGTTAGTGGCGGTGCGTTAGTTGGAACGAGTACCGTGACAGCTTTCGTCGAAAGCGCAGCGGGTGTAGCAGAGGGCGGACGTACAGGTCTGACGTCGGTGACGACAGGCGTATGTTTCTTGCTTGCCTTGTTCTTAGCTCCTATTGCTATGTTGATTCCAGGCTCCGCTACAGCGGCTGCTTTGATCGTGGTTGGCGTACTGATGGTACAGTCCATCCGTGAGATTGATTTTCAAGACTTCGTTGTGGCCATCCCGGCGTTCCTTACAATCGTATTGATGCCTTTCACTTATAATATTGCGAACGGGATTTCCTTTGGTATCGTAACGTACGTTGTGCTGGCGGCTGCTTCTAATTTAAGCGGTAAAAGCTCGACGCGTTATCCGATTCATTGGTTAATGTGGGTGCTTGCTGTTCTGGTTATTGCCCGGTATGTGTTTATTGGAAGCCAAGGTTAAAAACAAAAAGCTGCGTGAAGTTTACGCAGCTTTTTTCATTCACATGAACTTATAATTTGTAACATGCCTATAAATTCATCTATGATGGAGAGAGAACAATGAGAGAGAGGCATAGACGTGTTACGAGAGATCCTATTTAGAGGCAAGAAAATCGATGTCACAACGCTCGTTATCCTGCTATGTTTCATGGTTATTAGCACGATGGCCATTTATAGTGCTACCAACAACACCAAATACGCGGGCATTCACATTAACAATCTGGTTATGTTTCTCGTGTTTTTTATCGTTATGATTGGCGTAGCGCTTTTTGATTACAATGTCATTATTCGGCACTTATCCATTTACTTATATGTCAGCGGTATACTCATGCTCATCTTTGTCAAATTCAAGGGGATGACGATCAATGGCTCCACACGTTGGATTGACCTTCATTTTATTCAATTTCAACCGTCAGAGCTTGTCAAAATATTCGTTATATTGCTCCTTGCCAAAATGCTAGGTGATAAGAAGGGCGAGTACTTGCGCCCGGTTCGTGATATCTTGCCGATGATAGCTATTGTAGGCGTTCCTTTTTTAATGGTGCTGGAACAGCCGGATCTGGGTACTTCCATTGTATTTGTATGTATTTTAATCGGGATGATGTGGATCGGCAAAATTCCTATAAAACACGCTATCGTTGGGGTAAGTGCGATTGTCGGGGTAATTGGCAGTGTCACAGCTCTTTATTTTTACGATGTGCCATTGTTCAATAAAATCGTCAAACCCCATCAACTGCACAGGATTCAAACTTTCCTCAACCCCGCCAGCGATCCGGACCAAAGCTATCATGTTCTTAATTCAATAAAGGCAGTAAGCTCCGGACAATTGATGGGCGAGGGTTATCTGCATGGAACTATGATTCAAGGCGGTTATATACCTTATGATTATGCAGATTCCATCTATGTTGTAATTGGTGAAGAGTTTGGTTTTGCAGGATCGTCCTTGCTGCTCTTTTTATATTTTTTCCTCATATATCGAATGATCCATATTGCTATTGCATCCAAAGATCTGGCAGGTTCTTATGTGATCATTGGTGTAATCTCCATGTTTACTTTGCAGATTTTCGAAAATATTGCCATGCATACGGGTTTAATGCCCCTTACAGGGATAGCACTTCCTTTTATTAGTTACGGAGGCAGCTCCTTGATGACTAATATGCTTTGTATGGGCTTGGTGTTGAGTGTCAAAATTCATAAGGATTAAATTCATTAGAAGTGCGTATATGAATACGTGCTTCTTTTAATTTTTAATTATATTAAAAAAATCCTTGCATTCTTTTTCTGGATTTGCTATATTACTCCTTGTCGCTTCGGCGGTCGAACGAAAGAACGAAAGAAACTTAA